>DMYM01000366.1:7683-7875 GCA_003483645.1 Verrucomicrobiales bacterium | reverse complement strand
CATAAGCCTTGGGTCGGCGGTTCGAATCCGCCCCCTGCTATTTTCCCTCCGGCATCGGGCTGGAATAGACGCATTACGTTGACATTCAATAACCTGTGGCTCAGGTTCCTCGCCACTTGTGACTGACGCTCGCTTTACTCTCCTCAACCGGGCTAATGAAATCGGAGCCAACAGCTACCTGCTTGAAATCGG
>DMYM01000366.1:0-7613 GCA_003483645.1 Verrucomicrobiales bacterium | reverse complement strand
TGGTAGCGGGGGGCGGATTCGAACCGCCGACCCAAGGCTTATGAGTCCTTTGCTCTACCCCTGAGCTACCCTGCCTTTTTCGGGGACGCGCGGAACTATATCGTGGAGCCCTCGCTGTCGACAGCAAAAATTGCCCGCCCGCGCCCCGACCGCATTGCTTTGACAACTTCGCTCGATCTCCGCAGAGTCTTCACCAATTGTGGCCGACGCTCGATTCACTCTTCTCAACCGCACCAACGAGATCGGAGCGAATAGCTATCTCCTCGAAATCGGGGATACCCGCATGGTCCTCGATGCCGGGATGCACCCCAAGGAGAGAGGTTCAGGGGCTCTCCCCCGCTACGAAGATATTCCCCACGACAGCGTCGATGCCATAATCGTCACGCATTCCCATCTCGATCACGTGGGAACGCTCCCGATCCTGATGCGCGACCAGCCCTCCGCGCGGGTATTCATGACCCCCGCTACCAGCGCCCTGGCCGATGCCCTCCTCCACAACTCCGTCAATGTGATGAAGTCCCAGCGGCAGGAGCTGGGCATCGAAGAGTATCCTCTTTTTACGCATCGTGCCATCGAAGAGCTCACTCCACGCATCGAACCACGCGATTATGAGAAACCCTTCGATCTCGACTGGAACGGAACGGCCCGTGCCACTTTCCATGATGCTGGTCACATCCTCGGTTCCGCAGGAGTCCTCTTAGAGGGTGTCGGTAAAAGTTTCTTCTACAGCGGTGACATCCACTTTGAAGACCACGCTCTCGTCCGTGGGGCCCGCTTCCCGGAACTGGGGAACAGAAACCTCGACGCTCTCATTGTCGAAACCACGCGCGGTGACACTCCCCGCCCCACCCATTACCGCCGCGAGAGCGAAGAGGAGCGCTTCATCGGGGACATCCGCCGCTGCCTGGATGGTGGCGGCTCCGTGCTCATCCCCGTCTTCGCCATCGGCAAGACCCAGGAGGTACTCACCATGATCCATGAGTGCAAGGAGGCGGGGCGCCTTCCGGACGCGCCTGTCTACATCGGCGGCCTGAGCACCAAGATGACCATTATCTACGACAAGTTTTCAGACTCCACCCGTCGCTGTTCACCGGGTTTCAAGATCCTGCGCGACATGAATCCCATCACCGGGAATCGGCGGGGCCGCAAACGTATTCCCCTTGAGCGGGGGGCTATCTACGCCCTCTCCAGCGGCATGATGACAGAGAAGACCACCTCCAATAGCTTCGCGCGCGGTTTCATCGATAACCCGGAGAACATGCTCCTTTTCGTGGGCTATGCTGATCCCGACAGCCCGGGGGGGAAAATCCGCTCCGCACAGCCGGGTGACAATATCCGGCTCGACGAGGATCTCCCTGAGGTGCCGCTCAACTGCGGGATGGAGATCTACGACTTCAGCGGACACGCCCCGCGCGACCAACTCCTGGATTTCATGCAGCAAACCAATGCCCGTCAGACCATCCTCGTTCACGGCGATCTCACGGCCCAGAAGTGGTTCGCCGATCAAATCGAGCGAGCCGTTATCCCTTCCCCGGGGAAACCCCTCCGACTGTAGGAGGATCTAGCTTTCCTTCAGCTCGTCCAGTTCCTTGCGCAGAGCCTTCACCTCCTGCCGCGTTTCCTGCAGCCTGCCCAGTTCTCGCCAGATTCGAATCTCTTCCTTGAGGGGTTTGGCTGGAGTGCCCATGTAGGCCCCCGGCTCGGTGATGCTCTGAAAAGCACTCGACCTGCCGCCCAGTTGCACACCACTGGCAATCTCGATGTGGCCGTTAATGCCTGCCTGGGCTGCAACAGTCACGTGGTCCTGCAGCTTCGAGCTGCCCGCCACTCCGGACAGTGCCACCAGGATGCAGTGTTTGCCGATCTGCACATTGTGCCCAATCTGCACCAGATTGTCGATCTTGCTCCCCTCTCCCACCACGGTTCTGCCAATGCGCGCCCGGTCCACGCAGGCATTTGCGCCAATCTCCACGTCATTCTCCAGCACCACGATCCCGAGCTGGGGAACCTTCTGGTGCCTGTCGTCAGAAAATTCGTAGCCGAAGCCGTCCGAGCCGATCACCGCCCCCGGCTGCAGGATCACCCGATCACCAAGAATACACCCTTCCCGGACACTGGCATTCTGATAGATGACGCAGTCCTCGCCAACCTGCACACCACGTCCGATCACCGCACCAGCACATACTTCCGAGCCGGATCCGATCACCGCCCCATCCTCCACCACCGCGCCCGGATGAACCGCTGCGCCGGGATCGACCTGAGCGTGCTCCGAAACATGGGCTCCGGGCCGGATACCGGGAGTGAAGGCCCGCGCCAGCTCTTCCGCCTTCTTCACAAGAGCGGCCAGAGCGTAGGACGGGTTCTCGACCTGAATAAGTGCCACACCCTCCGGACCCGAATCAACATCCGGCGTCACCAGGACCGCACCGGCCCTGGTCGCATCAAACTGGGCCCGGTACTTGGCAACACCGAAGAAACTCAGATCGCCGGGACAGGCCTCCTCCAGGGTTTCGACCCCGTTCAGGACGACCGTCTCATCGCCCGCAACCAGTGTTCCCCCTGCCAAGGCGACCACTTCCGCGACCCGGAATTCCACAACTGTATTCTGTTAGAGAAGAAGCCGTCCCGCAGTGTCGGCTATTTGCCGCCCTCGGGGGTGGGAGCGGGTGCGTCCTTGTTCAGCACGCCCAGCAGGCCCGCCGTGATGTCGGTGGCATCCTTGGTGTAGAGCAGGAAGGGGACCTGGGAGGTGCTCAGGCCGGACTTGTCGAAAACGTAATCGTAGGCATCGGACTTCGCACGATCTTCCACCAGTTTCCGGATCTCCTCGAGGATACCCCGCATCTTCTGCATCATCTTCTCGTTGAGGGCAGTATTGCGGCGCTGGAGGAACTCCCGGCGCTCCCGGTCAAGGGCCACCCCTTCCTGGGTCTTCATCTGGAAGTCCTTGAAAAGCTCCTGCTTCCGCTTGTCACTGAGCGATGGATCGTCCAACTGCTTGCGCAGTCCCTGCAACTCGCCCTCCAGGGCACGGATGGTTTCCAGACGCTCATTGTTGTTTTGCTGGATCTTGGCACGCTCGACATTGACTTCCCTCTGAGCTTCGGTCGTGCGATGATACTGCTTGAATAGCGTCTGCATATCCACCGTGGCGATCTTGAGTTTATCCTGCGCGGTCGCGGGCAGAGAAAAAAGCAGGGCAGTGGCAGCGGCGAGAGTCAGTTGGCGAAAGGTCATTTGCTTAGCGTTTCTTAGGATTAAGGCGGAGCTTGAAGAGAAATTATGGAGTCGTCAAACCCCAACCCCGGCTCTCAGCCCCTCGACG
The DNA here is from genome assembly GCA_003483645.1 of Verrucomicrobiales bacterium. Taxonomy (GTDB): domain Bacteria; phylum Verrucomicrobiota; class Verrucomicrobiia; order Verrucomicrobiales; family Akkermansiaceae; genus Roseibacillus_B. Next base: position 4,288 of record DMYM01000366.1, on the reverse strand, counting down.
GCGCGTTTTTGTTGAGTTCCTTGAGCATCATGGGCGTGATATCCACGGCGTCTCTGGCAAAAAGGAGCATGGGAACCTGGGAGGTGCTGGTCCCGTCGATATCAAACACCAGATCGAAGCCCAGGCCCTCGGCCTGCACGGCCACAAGGTCGTGAATCTCCTTAAGGAGCGCATCCATGCGCGCCACCATCTTCCTGTTCAACTCGGTATGGCGAGCCTGGAGATCGGACCTTCGCTCGTGGTTGATCCTCTCCCGTTCATGGAACCGCACACCCTTCTCACGCTCCAGCGAGGAACGGTTCCGCCCGGTCAGATTCGTGCTCTGCAAGGAGATCTCCAATTCCCGCAGGCTCTGATCCATGCTCCGTAGACGACCGGCCACATCATTGTGCTCCTTCTGGATACGGGCACGCTCCATGTTGATCTCCTCCTCCGCCTTATCCACCTTGTGATAGTTGCGGAAGAGTTTCTGGATATTGACAACTGCCGTCCGCAGCTTTTCCTCTTCTGCAGACCCTGCCACCTTCTCACTGGAGCCCTGCCTGGCAACGACCTTCTCCTGATCCTCGTTTCCACTCTGCGCCCAGGCCGGGAACGCCAACCCAACTCCCAGCCCCAACGCCATTAATCTTCTCATCGATAGATCCAAGTCTGCTTCACGTTAGACAACCCCTCCAAAAATCTCAAGTTCATTAAAGTATCAATAATCTGCAAGCAGATCGCCACATGCGTCACCTTTCCTCACTTGCCGACATCCCGGACATGCCAGCGCCCTCCGTGCTGGTTCCCACCATGGGAGCCCTGCACGATGGACATGCCGCCCTCATCCGGGCAGCCAGGGAAATAGCGGACAAAGATGGATCGGTCCTGGCTTCCATCTTTCTCAATCCCCTGCAGTTCGACCGGCCAGGCGATCTGGCAGACTACCCGCGCACCCTTGAGACAGATCTCGCCCTCTGTGAAGACCTGGGTGTGGACGCTGTGTTCACTCCGTCCCCCGTGGAATTCTACGCTGCCGACCATTCCATCATGGTACGCGAGACCCTCCTCTCCCGAAACCTCTGCGGAGCCACCCGCTCCGGTCACTTCGAGGGAGTGTGCACCGTAGTTCTCAAGCTCTTCCATGTCCTGCGCCCGGCAGCGGCCGTTTTTGGAAAAAAGGACTACCAGCAACTCGCCATCATCCGACGTCTCGTGCGCGACCTCTCCCTGCCCGTGGACATCCACGGCATTGAAACGGTGCGCGAACCGGATGGACTGGCTCTCTCCTCACGCAACCTCTCCCTGGGTCGTGAGCACCGCGCTGATGCGCCCCGTATCCGCCGCGCCCTCCTCGCTGCCCGCGACCTGCGCGAGACAGGCGAACAACACCGCGAGGTCTACCTTGAGGCCGCCCGCCATCATCTTCTGCACGATGCCCCACCCGGCCTGAAAATCGACTACCTTGAGCTGGTAGATCGTGAAAATCTGCAACTCCTTCCCAAAGTGGCCGGTCCGGCCCTTCTGGCAGCGGCCGTCTACTATGATGATGTGCGGCTTATAGACAACGTGGAGATCTGACAGCCATGGCTGTCAGCTGCCGGTCAACTTGTCCCAGAGCTTGAGGGCGGTCAGGACCGCGAAGAAAAACGCCACCACCGTGCCCACCCCTGCGACTGCAAGGAGCGCGGGTGGAGTCCGGCGTTCCCCCGCAAGGTCCTTTTGCACTGCCAGGAACAGAAGCGCCAGGGCGAGGGCCGGAATTCCAAGAACAGTGAGGGCCTGCGCCACGGTGATCAACCCGACGGTGCTTCCCTCCTTCGCGAAGGCCAGAATGGCTATCAGCATTCCCACTATCAAGGCGGCAGCAGTACCGTGCCGTGACCAGCGGTCACCGATCTTACTCCCCTTCCCAAGACCATCCGCCATCACCGTCCCGCCGATGATGGCATTCACCAGAAACGAGCTGAAGGCTCCAGCCAGGATCCCAACCGCGAAGATGTACTTGGCGGTCGAACCGAAGAGCGGCTCCAGCTGGCTCGCCACATCCCCCACACTCTTGAGCTGAGCTGCCTCCGGCGTACGGTAAAACACCATGATCGAGGTGACCAGGATCACAGCGGTCACCCCGCCCAGAACCGAGATTCCCACCACCGAGTCAATCATGCCCTTGCGCAGGTCGCGCAGTCCCCAGCCCTTCTCCCTGACAAGATAAGCCTGGAAGAAGGCACCTGCCACCGAGAAGGTCGTGCCCACCATTCCTATCAGGGGTAACCAGTCCGCGGGCGGATCCGACTCCACCACCCGTTCCACGGGTTCCGCCACCATCACGGTCAACAGGTTGATCAGGAAGACCACGATCATGAGCGCTATCAGGATCTTCATGGCCTTCTCGACAAGCGCGTAGAGACTACGCATGGCGTAAAGAGAGAAGATCACGAGGGCGTTCACCAGAACCACGATCAGGATCCGCACCCCACTCGAATCCAGGGGGCTGTCAGCGCTGTCGAAGAGCGGTTCCAGGCCACCCACCACCGCAATATTGTTACTGGACTGGAAGAGCGTCACGATGAGGAACAGGGTAGCCGCAACGGCAATTGCGATTGAACGGTTCAGTCGCCGGGTCAGTTCATCACAGAGACTGTGCTTGTATACCACCCCCAGGTGGGCGGAGAGCGCGACCATCCCGATCATGAGTGCCACCGCCACCGCCAACACGGGCACGCCAAGCCAGCCGAACTGCGCTCCCACCTTGGAACTGGTGAGAATGCTGCCCGGTCCAAGAACCACCGCCGCCACGATAATGGCCGGCCCAACCGATTTCAGCGTTTCACGAATATTCATCGTCGCACTCCGCACTCGCCACTCTTCAGTGCCGGAGCGGAATAACCAATCACGAATACCCGATAACTTCCCTCGGCCGCTTCCAGCAGAGATCTGCGATTTCCCCGTTTCCCAGACCAATCCCACGCAGAACGCCCGCCACCCCGGGCATGGTAGCGGTAGACCCCACGAAGTGCGAACCGTCCGGCGCGCGCGCGATCATGTCCTCCCCTATTTCCAGGTCCCATCCCGCCAGGGTGTATTTTCCCGGACCGACCCGTGCTGCCGAGATCGCATCGGTCACCATGAGCGAACGCTCTATCCCGGCCGCCCGGAGATAATTCCGCAGGGCGAAGGGCGGCACATGCACCCCATCGCCTATGAAGCAGATCCAGAGATCTTCCGAGAGACTGAGCACCCGCTCCACGATGTTGTCGTGCCGTTGCAACTGCAAGGGACAACCATTTCCGAGGTGCGTGAACATCGAGAGACCCGCATCAATGGCTGCCCGGAGTTGATCGAGGGACGGGTCACAGTGCCCCGCGGAAACCACGATGCCCTCTCCAGCCAGAAAGCGGGTGGTCGCAGACCCCTCATCGCATTCAGGTGCCAGGGTCACGATTCTGGTGAGACCGCCCGCCGCTTCCAGCAGTTCCTTCATGGCATCCACCGTGGCGGGCCGGGTCCAATCGCGCGGGTGAGCCCCGATGAACCCGTCGGCCTGATTCAGAAATGGGCCCTCGATGTGCAGGCCCACAAGCACCTCCCGCACCACCTCATCTTCCTCACACGCCCGTACCAACCTCTGGAGTTTCCCTTTCATGCTCTCAATGGAGTCCGTAATCACCGTAGCCAGGGCGCCGGTGGTCCCATCCTCCAGCATGGCCTCGCAGGCCACGCGGGCCTGCTCGGTGGTCAGGAACCCGGAATTGAAGTCGATCCCTGCGTATCCGTTGACCTGGAGATCGAAGTAGCTCATTGCTGAAGTAAGCTGGCCGCCGGCTCGTCGAGAAAGAGCATGCAGTCGCCGTGATCCTGCAGGATTGTGGCGGGCACGTCCGGACTCACCTCTCCCTCCACCGTTTTCTGCACCGCATCCGCCTTCCGGTCATCGGGCACCACACAGATGATCCGGTCCGCCTTGAGGATCTGCTGAACAGACATCGATATTGCATGGGTGGGCACGGCAGCAAGATCGGGAAACCATCCTTCCCCCACCTGCTGCCGGCGGCACACCCCGTCAAGTTCCACCACGAGGTAGGGTTCTCCGGTCTCAAAGTCCGCCGGTGGATCGTTGAAGGCAATGTGCCCATTCTCACCAATCCCGATGAAAGCGACCACCGGCGCTTCTCCTGCCAGCATTCCTCCCAACCGCGCACACTCCATCCGGACCTCGTTCTCACCCTCGATGGCGTGAAAGTCCTTCAGTTTTCCGGGCAATCCGGCCACGAAGCGTTCCCGCAGAAACCTGCTGAAAGAGGCCGGA
>DMYM01000395.1 GCA_003483645.1 Verrucomicrobiales bacterium | reverse complement strand
CTGTTGAAGAGCCGCCGCTTCCGGATCGGGCTCGACGGCATCCGCCAGCTGGATCCCGGGCATGGCCTGGGGCGCGGGATCAGCTTCGTCAAGCTCGTGCATGAGACGAACCTGCCTTCCCAGCGGATCATTCTCGGAAAGACTCCCGGTGTCTCCGATCTCGTAGAGCGAATAGATGATGGCGTGCCTCAAAAACGCATCCATCTTCTTCGAGCCGGCCTCCACCAGGGGTTTCACCGCCCGGCGATCACAGATCCGGCCCAGGGCCATGGCTGCCAGTCGACTTTGGCGGGCATCACCACGGAGCAGGCCGATCAACGGCTCCACCGCGGCTGGATCGCGCCACAGCCCCACGCTGTGGATCGCCGCCGCGCGCACCTCCGGACTTGCATCGCCCAGAAACCCCCGCACCACCGCGCGCGCCGCCTGACCCGGGATGCGGTGCAGGGTCCAGAGGGCGGGGATACGGGCTTTGGCCCTGCGCAATTCCTCGATGTTTGCCTCCTTGGCAAGGGCATCGATGGCCCGCTTGACCACGGCGGGCCGCCCATCAGAAAGCCAGCTGATTTCAGGTTTTTCCCAATCCAGCTCGAGGCCCCGGGAGTTCTTGGACTTGGGCGCCCCCTTCTTTTGAACCCGATAAATGGCGCCCAGAACATGGGGCTTGGCCACCTTCGAGGTCGGACAACAGATCATGTACCAACTGCCCGTATCCGCCACGAGCAGGCTGCCGTCCGCATCTTCAATCACATCGGTGGGATGAAAATCCGTCTGATCACTCTCAAGAAAGGCACTCGTCTCGGCAGAATAGGTCGATCCGGACCGGGACAGCCGGTGCCTCGAGATGCGGCGCAGGTTGAAATCGGCGCAAAGCAAGTCGCCCCGGAGGCCAAGCACATCACTTCCGGGCATCACGATTCCCGATGGAGCCGCTGGGCCCATCTGTGCAAGAATCGGCAACAACCCTCCTGAGCTGGGATGTGGTGCGAGCACACGATCGTTCTTCTTGCCGTAGATCCCGCCATAGACGGCATGGAGAATGCCGTCGCGTTTCCCGGGACCGGAGAGGTCAAAAAAGGTGCCGCTCAAGAACCGCTCTCCCGTGTTACTGAATGCCAGCCCCACGGGATTGTTCATTCCGCCGGTAATCACCACTTCCAGCCCGCTGCCGTCGGATCTGGAGCGATAGAGATGGGCGGCGCTTGATTTGAAAGTCCTCCCATTGCCGAGCACATGGCTCTGCGGAGAAAACGCTCCCTTGCACCAGTAGAAATATCCGTCCGGGCCTGCGTAGGGACCATGCATATCGTTGCCACAACCTTCGATGGATCCCCCGTCGAACCAGACCGTCCGCTCATCGGCCGTGTGATCGTCATTCGTATCGCGAAGTTTCCAGATGTGTGGAGGAGCCCCCACATAAACCGCGCCCTGATGCACGAGGATGCCCTCCGGAAAAGGCAGACGCTCGGCAAAGACGGTCGATTGATCAAAGACACCATCGCCGTCCTGATCGACCAACCTCAATACCCGATGACTTGGGTTCTTGAGTTGAGTCGGGGCCTTGTCCGTGTTCCCGGAGCTGTCCGTGACGTAGAGCACGCCATTCTCATCGAAGCACATGTGAATGGGCCTCTGCACCAGGGGCGGCGCAGCGACCCGCTTCAGGGTGTAGCTCTCGGAAATGGTAAATGTATGCGGAGAGAACGTGATTTCCCTGGCCCTCAGCACCGGCGGACAGAGGATGACAGCCTGCAGAACCAGACATGCGGAGAAGAAAATGGGGAACGATCTCATGCTGATAAATTTCTCCCGAATACGGATGATGTTACAAATTCAATGTGCTGTCGATAGGCGGTGGCAGGCCTGGAAGTCCCAGTGATGCCCACCGGCTCAACGACCAAAGGACCAGAGAGTGAGCCGGTTGAGATCTTTGATGAGGAGCTGGCTGTCGAGGAGGACCGGGGGGGCCCAGCTCTGGTCGGGTGCGACCCGGTAGGAGGCCCGGGCCCGGTAGCTCGCGCTATCGGCCGCAATGATGCGGAGCTCGCCATTGGCCCGCAGGGCCGCAACGTGCCCCTCAAGGGCGAGGAAGGCCACGTTCTGGCCGATCCTCCCTTCACTGAGCCAGCGGATCGCGCCATCCTTGGGATCGAGACAGAAGATCTGACCCATCTTGAAATGCGACATCCCGTAGAGGTGATCGCCGTTGATGACCGCGGTGCTCATGTCGAGGGCCACCTTGCGCTGGTGCCAGAGCCGGTTCACCGACCACTTGCCGCCCTTGAGCACCGGTTCCAGGCACTTGATCCCCCGGTTCTCCCCTCCCAGCAGGATCCGTCCCTCATGAAAGACGGGTGTGGGCATGTTCTGGTTATGACTGCGGTGCGGGGCGGGATACTCCCAAAGCAGCTTCCCGGTCCTGCTCTCCACTCCCGCGAGGGTCTCGTGGTTCCACTGCACCACCTGTCGCACTCCCGCGATCTCCACCAGAAGCGGCGAGGAATACGAGGTGCCATGCTCCCCCTGCTTCCACACTTCCCTGCCGGATTTCACCTCAAAGGCCATGAGCGCGCCGGCCCCGTCATTGCCAAGGTGCACGATGAGACGATCCCCGTCGACGATGGGCGACGTAGCTACGCCCCAGTTGGGCTTGTTTCCCTTCTCCCACTTCCCGCGGTAATCCTTGCGCCAGAGCAGGCTCCCGCTTTCGGCATCCCAGGCGTGAATCACCCCGGTGATACTCAGGGTGAAGAGCCGCCC
>DMYM01000499.1 GCA_003483645.1 Verrucomicrobiales bacterium | reverse complement strand
CTTGTGCAGGGCTGAAACAAAATATTCCCGCAACTGCTTTTGCATGGGCGGGTCGACCAAATCGAGCGACATCTTGAGAGCATTGGTGAGGGTCTTGTCATCGTGGAGTTGCGCGACTTCAATGGCGGTGAGCTCACGCGTGAAGACGTACAGTTCGTCCACCTTGCCCTGCTTGAAGCCCACGTCGCGGAAGCGCTCGCCAAGGCGCAGGTCGGGATCGCCACCTCCCTCGATGTTCTTGGTCAGTTTGTTCCGGACAAGGTCCGAGGAGAGGGGCTTGCCGTCGAGCCAGAGCCGGAGTCCCCGGGCGGAACTGGATCCGTCGTAGGTGACCGTTACATGGTGCCACTCGTTGGCGGGAAGCGGTTCCCGGGCGGTCACGCGGATGGAATTTCCGGGATCGAAGTGAATGAGGGCGACACTGAGTTTTCCATCGAGGAGGAGGAGTTCGTAGCCGCGGCTTCCGGCGTCGGTCCAGGCCTTGGACCGACGCCAGATCACGGTGCGCTCGTATTGTTCCGGAGTGTTGACCCAGATCCCGATGGAGAAGGGTTGGGTGCGGCGAAAAGCTCCTGCGCCCTGTACGTGGACAGCGTCGTCTCCGGTGAGTTGGAGGCCCTGTCCGCGGACGCCCTCGATGGACTTGTTGTTGCCACTCGTCTTGGAGGGTTTGTCCTTGCGCGCCCGGTCGGGCAGGTTGCCGCCCTCGCGGTCATCAAAGGGGACGTGGGCCTGCAGGCCCGTCCACTGAAGTTCCCCGGGACGGTTCTTGAGCCACTCCGCGAAGGCTTCCCCGGCCTTCCTGGATTCACTGGACACAGCATCCCTGGCGGTTTTGATAGCAGTGTTTTTCTCCGCGATCTGCTTGTCCTGCGCTTCGGAGGTAAGAAGGAGCGTGGGAGTGGGAATGGAGGGGGTGAAGTAGGAATACAGCCCCGCTTCGTCGATGTTGGCGAAGAAGGAACTCAGGCTGTAGTAGTCCTTCATCGTGATCGGATCATATTTGTGATTGTGACAACGGGAGCACTCCAGGGTGAGGCCCAGAAAGGCTGTCCCGAAGGTGTGGAGGCGGTCGGCAACATACTCGATGCGGAACTCCTCCGGCACGCTGCCGCCTTCCACTTTCTGCGGATGAAGGCGGTTGAAGGTGGTTGCCTGGATCTGATCCTTGGTTGCGTTGGGGAGAAGGTCGCCTGCCAGTTGCTCGGTGATGAACTGGTGGTAGGGCATGTTTTCCCGGAAGGCATTGATCACCCAGTCGCGCCAGGGCCAGACGAAACGATCGCGATCGACCTGGTAGCCGTAAGTGTCCGAATAGCGTGCGACATCAAGCCACTCGCTGGTCATGCGTTCTGCATAGGCCTCGGTGGCGAGGAGGCGGGCGACTACCTTCTCGAAAGCGTCCTTGCTCTTGTCGGAAAGGAAGGCGTCAAGTTCCGGCAAGGTTGGGGGAAGTCCCGTGATGTCGAAAGTGACGCGGCGCAGCCACCTTTCGCGGGATGTTTCCGGCCTGGGCCTGAGTTCGGTCTTTTTGAGTTCATGCCAGATGAAGGAGTCCACCGGAGTGCGGCCCCAGGTGAAGGGCTCAGGACCTGGATTTGGGATCGGGATCTCTGCCGGGAGAGTCTTGAACGCCCAGTGCCTGTCGTACTTGGCACCCTCCTTGATCCAGCGATCGAGAAGCTTTTTTTCCGGATCACTGAGAGTGAGCTTTGATTTGGGCGGGGGCATCATCTCCTCGCTGTCCGTGCTCCAGATCCGATGATGCAGCTCGCTCTCCTCGAGGTCGCCTGCCACGATGCCGAAGTAACCGCCCAGGTCCGCCGTTGCATTCTCGCGGGAGTCGAGACGGAACTCCGACTTCTGGTTGCTGGTGGCCGGCCCGTGGCACTTGAAACAGCGGTCGGAGATGATGGGGCGGATGTCGCGGTTGAAATCGATCTCCGCCGATGCGAGAGCAGCGGACATGGCTACTGCGGCGGGAGCGATGAGGGTGATACGCATTATCGAGACAGGGCGTAATATACATTCAAGCATGGCGCCACTCCAAAGCAGGGGGGTGGGAAGAAAGCGGGAAGCCCTGGCAGGGGAAGATTATCCCGCCATGAGCTCCCTGGGTCCATGCATGAGAGGTTGTCTTTGCTGTCCGTCCAGTTCATGAACCCGGGTCCAGAATGGCGAAAACGGCGACAGAATCAGAGGGTTGGCGGGAACTTCACGCCTCCAATGATGCCCGTGATGACGCGGAGGAGCTGCGCCGCCGCCTGGACCGGGATGGCTATCTTTTCTTCAGGCAGTTGCAGCGTCCCGATCTGCTGCGGGCGCTGCGACGGGAGATGCTTACGGTGATGAAGGAGAGCGGCTGGGTGATGGAGGGAACCAATCCGGTCGATGGGATCGCCAACCTGGATGCGCGCTGTACCGAAGGGGATGTGGAATACGCGAAGGTGTACCATGAAGTCTACAGGCTGGAGGCCTTTCACCGCATTGCGCACCAGCCCGAAATCCTCGGGATGGTGGAGAAGATCTACGGAAAGCCTGCCATGCCACATCCCCAGAAGATTGCGCGGCTCTGGTTCCCGGCCTACACCGAGCACACCACGCCGGCGCACCAGGATTTCGTGCACTTCCAGGGGAATTACCAGACCCTGACGTGCTGGGCCCCGGTGGGGGATTGTCCGCGGGAGCTGGGCGGACTGGCCATGCTGGCCGGTTCACACAAGACAGGCAACGTCCTGGAACATCATTTCTCGCTCGGGGCGGGGGCTCTCGATGTCGAACTGGGAGAAGAGGAGCGGAAGGGCGAGTGGCACTCCACCGACTACGAGATCGGCGACACCCTGATCTTCCCCGCCCTCACCATTCATAAGGCTCTGCCCAATGTGACCCCGGATCGTCTTCGCGTTTCACTCGACAACCGTTACCAGGTCATCGGGGACACTATCGCCGAGCACATGCTCCTGCCGCACCTCAACATCTTCAATGAACTGACCTGGGAGGACGTTTATGGCGAGTGGGAATCAGGCGACTTGAAGTACTACTGGGGAAAGATCGAAAACCCGGTTATCCCACGGGACATGTCATGGCTCGAGAAGGGATTTGAGGAGGCAGTGGAACGGGCGAAAGGCGGAGACCCCCAGGCCCGTCTCTATTTACACCGCTTTATCAAGCGTGATCCGGGGTCACCCCAGGCGGAGGTGGCGGGTAAAGTGCTGGGGATGTAGAAGTCTGGGCAGAGTCCCCTCCCTCCCGCAATCCGGCTTCACAATGGCACGACTGGCTTCCTCAGGCCTCCTCGTCTTCCTTGGTGATCGTATTACCGGGAGGTGTTTTGCGAGGTCCCGGGCCTCAGGGCAATGCCACCGCACGGATGCGGAAGTAGAGATCGAGGGCAGGATTAATGGGATTGTTTCCACGGTAAGTTACCGTGCTCGTTCCATCTCCGTTCGAGGTGGTGGCACGCTGGCTGATCGTACTGTCGCTGTCGCTCCAGTTCCTTAGATCGGAAGACTGGTCAATGACGGCAACGAACTCGCTGACCCCGTTGCGCAGGGTGTGAGCCAGTTCGATATAGTAATCTCCCGCCACCGGGAGGAGGGAAATCTGCAGACCACTGCGGGAGGCTTTGTCACGGAGGTCTGAACCGAGGAGATATTCGAGAGCATTGACCAGTCGGTCCCCGTCGGCGTCCGCCAGGATGCCCGAAAGGTCCGGGTCGTTGAGTTCGGCGGGCGTAAAGAATTGTGAGCGCCAATCGGAGGGAGGGTTGTTTCCCGCCAGACCGGGAGTGCCTCCGGTGTTGGCCGAGGCCCGCCAGTGGAGGGGCTCACCGCCATATCCGCGGAGGACCGTTCTTTCCAGCGAGTTCCCGAGGCCGTCGGCGGAGGGGGACCACGGGGTGTCGTCGGAATAGATCACGGTATCGACTGCAACGAGGAGATCAGGGGTGTTGGGAATCCCGCTGGCCTCGGAGAGCCGGATGCGAAGTGGCTCTCCACCGTTGTCGAGCTTGCCGGGATAAGGCCCGTAGACCGCCACTACGGCCGGAACATTGTAGGTGGAGCGGAAGGTATCGGGATCGATCTCGGTAAGCACGATGACTTCACCGGATCCCAGGTCCGGCACATTGCCCTCGAAGACGAAGCCCACGCCACTTACCTCGGCCCCGGCGAGGGGGACCGGCTGCCCGGAGACGTTCTGAACTTCGATGAACTCCGGTTCGAAGGCGGCCGGGTGATACATCAGCTCGGTGATAACCAGCGGACCGGCCACCGGGTTGGCGTTGGCGGCGTTGGAAGTCGGGGCCGTGAGGGGCACAACGTGGGCTGTGCCAGTTGAGATCACGTGTCGTCCGTAGGGAACTCCAGCTGAGGCGTCGCCGAAAGCAAAGCCGCTCACGTAGTCGAGTAGCGCGCCGGAGGGATCAGCGGCTACGAGGAAGGCTTCTTCCCCATAGGAATCGAGAGCGAAGCTGGGATCCACCCCGGGAGTGGCATTGAAATCGGATTCGTCGAAACTGGTGAAGCCATTGCCCGGAACAACTGTTTCGTCGGGAATGCGGAACTTCCTCGGCTGCCCCAGATCGTCGGTGAGGAACCAGCCGCCGATGGCCACCTCAACAGGATTCGGATTGTAGAGCTCGATGGTGTCGACTTGCGGGAGGGTCGAGTTGGAGAGCACTTCGTTCA
>DMYM01000386.1 GCA_003483645.1 Verrucomicrobiales bacterium | reverse complement strand
TCCTACGAGGATCTCGCCATGCGGTTTCTCTACTGGCCGAACGGTATTGTTGACGGCATCCAGAAAATCAAGGGACAGGAGTGCTGGGTAGTGCGCCTGGTGAATCCGACGCAGGCGGGGCACTATGCACAGGTCCGGGTGTGGGTGCACAAGAAATCGCAGGCACTCATGCAGGTGGTTGGATACAATGCGGACGGACGGCCGCTCAAGAGATTTACCGTGACCGATGTCATGAAGGTGGGGGACGCCTATACCCTGCGACGCATGCGGGTCGATACGGTGGATCCGGTGGGAAACCGGGTGGTGGGAATGACGTATCTTGAGTTTGACAAGCCCAAGGCGACCGGCCCCAAGCCGGGAGGGCTGCGTTAGCAGGGGTGTTCGGTCGCTGAAAAGGAGGGGGATCCCCGGGTGAAATTCGATCTGCACGGTCCGGCGCCGGGGGTCCAGGTCCCTGCCGAGGTCGGGTCACTACCAATTCTTCGTTACAGGAGCGCCCGTTCCCCGTAATGAGTTGTGCCATGCGGAGATCGGTGAAGGAGGTGCTCGGCGGAACGGAAGCCGCGAAGGGTTTGACCGTGCAGGGATGGGTTCGAACGAGGCGCGATTCCAGGGATTTTTCGTTCCTTGAGATCAATGACGGCACTTGTCTTGGAAGCTTGCAGGTCATTGCCGATGCCGGTATCGAGGGCTATGACCAGGTCCAGAGCATGACCACAGGTGCTTCTGTGAGGGTGGTGGGAAACCTGGTGAGTTCGCCGGGTAAAGGTCAGAAGTGGGAAATGCAGGCAACCTCGGTGGAGCTGGTCGGCACTGCTCCGGAAGATTACCCCCTGCAAAAGAAACGCCATGGACCGGAATTCCTCCGGGAGATGGCTCACCTGCGTCCCCGCACAAATCTCTTCGGAGCGGTCTTTCGCACGCGCAGCCGGCTGGCTCATGCGGTTCATCGCTTTTTCGAGGAGCGGAATTTTGTCTACGTGCACACGCCGATTATCACCGCCAACGACTGCGAAGGAGCAGGGGAGATGTTTCAGGTCACAACCCAGCCCGACGGGGGCAGTGACCAGGAGGACTTCTTCGGGAAGACCACTCACCTTACCGTGAGTGGTCAGCTTGAGGGTGAGACCTTTGCGTGCGCTCTGACAAATATCTACACCTTTGGACCGACGTTCCGTGCCGAGAACTCGCATACTTCGCGACATGCATCGGAGTTCTGGATGATCGAGCCCGAGATGGCCTTCTGCAATCTGGAAGGGGACATGGACCTGGCGGAGGAGTTTGTGAAGGAACTCACCCGTGAGATCCTGGAGGGACCCAATGACGATTTCGGGCTCTTTTCCAGATTCGTCGACAAGGGACTGGAGGAGAGGCTTCGCTGCATTGTGGACCGCCCCTTTGCCCGGCTCAGTTACACTGAAGCGGTAGAGATTCTGGAAAAATCGGGCCAGAGCTTCGATTATCCGGTGGGTTGGGGGGAGAATCTGCAGTCCGAGCATGAGCGCTATCTCACTGAGGAGCACTGCAAGTCCCCCGTGACGGTTTACGACTATCCTGAGGCCATCAAGCCGTTCTACATGCGGCGCAACGATGATGGGAAGACGGTGGCGGCCATGGATGTCCTGGTTCCGGGCATCGGGGAGATCGTAGGCGGCAGCCAGCGTGAGGAACGTCTCGAAGCTCTGCGCAAGACCATGAGCAAGGAAGGCTTGAGCGAGGAGGCCTACGGATGGTATCTGGACCTGCGTCGCTTTGGTACGGTCCCCCATGCGGGTTTTGGGCTGGGCTTTGAACGCATGCTCATGATGGTGACCGGGGTGCAGAATATACGGGACGTGATTCCTTATCCCCGGACGCCGGGCGTGTGCGGTCCGTAGGACAACTCCGGGAGGTCCCCCGGCTTGAGGAAGATTCCCGGCCGGTTATTCGGCCCAGTCCCGGAAGGATTGCGCCTAAGCAGGACCTGAAGCCAGTAACGCTTCATTCGATCCGGTCGATCACGATGATTCCCGTTTCGCCGAAGGCAGATTCGGTGGTGAGAGCGGGCAGGGCCTCTTCCAATGGGATGGTACGACTGATCAATTGTGCCGGATCCAGTGATCCCTGCGCAATGAGGGCAAGGAGCTCGTGGTAGTGATGGGCCTGCATTCCGTGACTGCCGTAAAGTTCCAGTTCCCTGGACACGATCCGGTCGAAGGGAACGGTCGATCGGGAGTCCTCTCCGGTCATGAGGCCGACCTGGACATGCCGGCCACGGGGTTGCAGGCAATTGATCGAGTTGGTGGCGGTTATGGAGCTGCCTAGGGCATCAATGGAGCTGCGGGCGCCACCTCCCGTGAGATCGATAATGGCAGTGCAGACGTCCTCGCTGGAGGCGTCCACGGTTTCCAGGGCTCCCAGTTGCCGCGCACGAGAGAGTTTTGCGGGATCGATGTCGATCGCGATGGGCCGGGCTCCAAGTGCGCTTGCGATCATTATGGCGGAGAGTCCCACCCCACCACAGCCGTGCACCGCCAGCCAGTCTCCGGCCCGGACCCGGGCCTGGTGGGCCACCGCGCGGTAGGAGGTCGCCAGACGGCATCCCAGGCTGGCGGCCGCGGTGAAGTCGAGATCCTCCGGGAGTCGCACCAGATTTTCCTCGGCATGCTCCAGCATGACGAACCGGGCGAAGGAGCCCCAGGCATTGAAGCCTGGTTGAAACTGATCGGGACAGACCTGCTGGTCGCCGGCTTCACAGAAGCGGCACTTTCCACAACCACAGACGAAGGGAGCAGTTACCCGGTCGCCGGGCTTCCAGTTGATCACGCGGTTGCCGACCTCCTCGATGATGCCAGCGAATTCGTGACCGGGAACGTGGGGGACATGGATGTCGGGATCATGGCCCATCCAGCCGTGCCAGTCGCTCCGGCAAACTCCGGTGGCTTTGACCCGAATCACGACCCCGGTCGGAGTTGGGGCAGGGTCTGGAACGGTTTCGACCGTCAGCTGGCCCTGGAATTCCCGGAAGAGGGCAGCCTTCATGGGACTGGGGAGAGGGTTTCAGGCTCAGTCCGCAGCCCTGGGAGCCTTGAACTGAGGAGTTCAGTCCGGCTATTTCGCGCCGGTGATCATAGTCTTAAAGGCCGTGGCATGGGCTGACACGGTGGCTTTGGGGCCAGTGAATTTGGCAAAAACCGCTCCCTCCTTGCCCTCAATGATGGCACCCAGGAGGGCATATCCAGGCTTCTCGATCACCGGTCCACGCGGAGGACCCGCTTTGAACGTTCCCTCCGCGGAAACAAAGGTGACTGGGATTTTCCCGGCTTTTGCCTTTTCGGTCTTTGCCTTGATCGCTGCCTTCGGTTCCGTGAACTGCCCAAACCAGCGGTCCACATTGGCCTGCACTCCACCGCCACCACGGGGACCAAAGTAGAAGAAGACAATCTCGCCTTCGGCAGCATCGACGCCAACCCTGAGTTGGGCTTTTCGCATGAAGGAGGTCGGTTTAACCGAAACAAATTCCTTGGCTCCAGCGAAGGTGATGCCGGCGACCTTGAACTCTCCCGCAATTGCCGGGGAG
>DMYM01000535.1 GCA_003483645.1 Verrucomicrobiales bacterium | reverse complement strand
CCGGCATGGTGGGATCGACTTCCCCCTTGTCATTGACCCCAAACAGGATGGTGCAGTCAAATCCGTGATGCCTGCTCAGGATCCCTGCCATCATCGGCATCGATTGTTCACTACGGTACTCCTGGTCGGCGGAGATCAGCACGATATGCCTGCCCTTGCCGGGGCCCTTATTTCCGGAATACGTCAACCACTGCGGACTGTCCGGAACGGGATGGGCCAGGAGGGGGCTGCAACTCAAAAGCAGGGCCGCGCGATAGAGTGAGGGAAGCAATAGTCTGATCATGATCGGGTTCGATCTGGGGGCTAGTGATCCGGGATTTCGTTCACCGTGTAGTAGGCCTTGGTGTGGAGGAGACGCTCGCCGTCCCGGCTCACCATTCCGGCGAGATCGAAATCGTGGATGTGGCCTTCCGTGGTCTTATCCAGGTGCACCATCACCGACAACCCGTCGGCAGAGGGCACGGCTCTGATCACCTCGGGCGTGGTGTGATCCACCTCCGGACTACCGTAGCCGGCGGCGTAGTTGTGCGTGTAGGTCGTCACGGTGTAGGCATCGGTGCTGGAGGCGATGCCCCTGTCCACTGGCTTGGTGAAGGTGACCAGGAACCCGTCCTTCCTGATATTGATTTCCCTGATCTCGAACGGCACAACGCCGGACCAGTCGATGCGCTGGATCGCAAATGGTTCCGTTCCGCGCACCGGCCACTGCCGATTGGTCGTGAAGCCACCGACAACCAGTTGCCCCCTGGGCGAGAACTCCACGTGCATGATCCCGGTGGAGAGACCTTCCCGAAAGGGATAGCACGCGCCCTGCCACACTCCGTTGACCTGTTCGGTGGTCACCCGCAGAATGATGCTCAGGGTATAATCGCCCAGGAAGATCTGGTTCTCGAAGGGACCGAACTTTCCTCCGGTCTGGTTGAGCCGGAAGCCGGCGATCGAGCGGCCCATCCTGATGTAGGGGAAACGCACCACGGGAGGCACCAGTTCCTTGACCCGCTTCTTCTCGACCTGCAGACGGGACGGACTGTCGGGCTCCACCGCGGGCGCATCCATGCCGGGGACGAAGGGATACCAGTTGTAACTGGCGGGATGTCCGAGAAAAGCGCCCTGCTTGAGATGTTTCAACGAGCAGCATCCGTTCCATGGCCCCTGGCTCTCGATGCAGAACATGACCCCCTGCGCATTCGGACCCACCCCGCCCGGACTCCGAAGTCCGCTGCACACCGGTATCATCTTCCCGTCCGGCGTCACTTTCACCGCCCATCCCCGGAAGAGGTTGCGCGAGTGATACGATCCGCTCAACCCGAGGGCCACCCAGATATTGCCCTCCGGATCGTGCTTGGAGCCGAAGGCAAACTCGTGGCCCTCCGCGTAACCCCAGTTGTTGCTCAACGTGTCGTAGCGGTCCGCGATCCCATCCCCGTCGACATCGGAAATGCGGGTGACTTCCCCGAACTGCGTGGTCGTCATCGCTCCGTCTTTCCAGGCGAGGCCGAAGATCTCGTCCTGCCCGCTGGCAAAGAGGTGGTAGTGCGGCTCGGGGGGCGACTGGAAGGCGCCCTTGATGAAATAGATGTCACCCCGCCGGGTGCCCACCGCCAGCCGCCCGTCCGGGAGGATCTCAAAACTGCCCGGGCGCATCGGAACCTCGGGCGGAATCGGGATATTCACGATCGGGTAGTACTTTTCTTCCTCCTGGGCCGTGCCCCACATTTCCCCGAGGTCCTCGGCAACAAGAGCATGAGGGATCGCGGTGGTCACCAGGACCAGAATGAATCGGACATTTACCATCGGTATTCAAGGGTGAGAGTGGAGCGCCCGGCAGACAGCGTCAGCGGGATCAGCAATTCCGCGGGATCGCCCTCACGGACCACTCCCCTGTAATCGCCTGCCGTGCGCAACCGGAGTTGATCAATGACGAAGTCATGGTCCGATTGCGACGTGATCTTCTTCCCGGAACCCGCACGGAAATGGAACAGCGGCGGTGCGTCCGGTGATTCAAACAGGATGGTTCGCTTGAAATACGCCCTGCCGTCGTCATCGAGAAGGTCCTCAAAGAAGTCTTCCACCACGATATTGCCGTAGCGGTATTGAAAAGTGGGTCTCCGCAGCGCATCCAGGCGATAGCCGCGGAACTGGTAGCCATGGTCGTGAGGGAAAGCGTAATCGGTCTTCCCCTTGTAGGGCCAGTGATCATCCATCGACTTCAAGCGGTGAAAGGGAATCCCGGCCGGAAAGGAAATCCGCTCGCCACCACGGGCCCGGAACGATCCGTGATTGACGCTCGCGAACTCCCCTCTCCACAGCAGGCGCAGGGCCATCTCCTCGGAATCAAAGGCCAGGCTGATACGCTCCGGGTAGCCCACGCCGATCCCGCGGTACCCGGCCGTGCCCCGGCCCCGGCACATCTCCGCCACGTCGGTGACCCGGAGCTCGCTCGATTGCCGCGACAGTCCCCTGGGCTTCTTCGCCCGGGTCCCGTCCTCAAGATAGGCCCACAGCCCCTCGATCTGTTGAGCGGTATCGCCGCCGAGAATGCCGGGACGAATCGATTTTCCTCCCGGCCAGTAGCTGGGCATGATCACGGTGGGGTGGAAGCGCGATGGCTGCCGCATGTAGAGGTGAAACCAGCTCTTCCGGACGCGCTCCGTCACGTGCACGATGTCGAGCGCCCCTGCGCCACCCGCCCGCTGCCCGTTGAAATCGTGGCAGGCGATGCAACTGAATCCGGTGGTCCCCATCATCTCATAGCCGGCATCCTTGGACTCCCGGATGTCGGCAATCTCCGGGAACGTGACCGCTTCCAGTTCGTCGATTCTGCCGAACAGCTCAACCAGATGGCCGACGTTCTCTCCGCCATACTGCGGCATGCTCGCGTCCAGGTAGTCGCGCTGGCGCTTCCCGTGCAGCAACACCTCGGCCAACCATTCGGGCTTCAGTTTCGCACCGACATGGGACAGCGGCGGGGGCAGCCGACCC
>DMYM01000517.1:3212-3383 GCA_003483645.1 Verrucomicrobiales bacterium | reverse complement strand
CAGTTCACGAAGTCAAGTCTCGCAGGATCGATCGCCCGTTCAGTCATGCGCTCGTGCGGCTTGTCGGTCTCTGCATACTTACGGGTGAGCGAGTCGGAGAGATAGGGGTCAAAGAGAAGAAAATGGCCATCCCACTTCAGCAGAAAACCGCTCTGCCCCAGCCACCAGAGA
>DMYM01000517.1:1093-2895 GCA_003483645.1 Verrucomicrobiales bacterium | reverse complement strand
CCCCAGCCACCAGAGATGGAAGCACTCCTCATCATTCTCCGCTGAATGAATATCCGCCAGCAGAGCGTCGTCCTTTTGCAGGGGCGCAATCATTCCTCAGCCCGGAAGCCCCAGTTCCTCCCGCACTCTCCGCACCCCATCCACCATGTTGCATAGTTTCTTCCTGGCTGCCCAACGGGCCGTCTGGCTGAGGCCGCAATCCGGAGCGAAGACAAGCCGCTCGGGAGACGCAATTTCGAGGCAGGCTTTCACCTTTTCCGCAACCATTTCCGGCGTTTCGACGAGGTAGCTCTTCACGTCGATGATCCCAACCGCCACGTCCATTCGCTTGGCCACCTCGGCGATCACCTCCAATTCAGCGTACTCGCGGTTGGCCATCTCAAGGTGCAACTCATCGACATGCAGATCGAGAAAGTCCGGGAAAAGTGGTGCGTAGCGGCGATACCCCACCGGATGCCCTTTGAAATTCCCGAAGCACAAGTGCGTGCAGAGCCGCGTCCTCCCCGCAACCGACTCCACGGTCCGGTTGAAGATGTCGACGAAACGCCTGGTGTCCTCCTTGTAGCCGTAACAACTCATCGAGGGCTCATCGACACAGATTTCCTCGCATCCCGCATCCACCAGATCCTCCAATTCCTTGCGAATAAGGGGCAGCAGCGCCTCGGTGAGAGCAAAGCGGTCAGGATAGCGGTCACCGGGAAGGAGGCGCCCGCTCATCGTAAACGGACCCGGCACACTGACCTTCAGGGCCTGCCCCCTGGGCGCCATCCTCCTGAGTCGCTCGAACTCCTCCAGGGTCCCCAGTCCCCGCGGAGCCGCCAGATCCCCACATACCTCGTGTTTGCCCCGTTGATCGTGGGCAGGAGGCCCCCACTTGCGGGGCGACTCCGCCTCCAGCGAAATTCCCTCCAGATAGCCGTAAAAACTCAGGTTGAAATCAAAGCGCGTCTGCTCCCCATCGGTAATCACGTCCAACCCCGCCCGCACCTGATCACCGATGGCCGCCGCAGTGGCATCGTCCTGCATTTCCTCGATGTCCTTCGAGCCGAACTCGTCGAGGCGCCCCGAACACGACTCCAACCAGGCGGGGAAAGGATAACTCCCGACTACCGACGTTCGCAGTGGTTGTTCCTTCATGATTCCTTTCCAAGGTTCTCGTAGAGCTTGGCCATGCGACGGGCGTGTTCATCATAGGCAGCCTCGAAGAGTTCTGTCGAGCGCTCCCCTCCCACCGTGCAGGCCGCCGCGAGCACCTTGGGCGGCGCTCCTCCCTCCGCCAGTCGCTGCGCCACCTCCGCCTTGATGGCATTCACCAGGATGACCCCGCCCACTGTCGAGAGAGGAGCAACCTTCTCCCCAAGTCCCTCCACCTGCACCGCCGCGTCCCCCACCGGGGCTCCGGTATCGAGGAGATAATCCGCAAAGTCCGGGAGCTTCTTGCCATCCTCCCGTCTGGCCGCGCTGGCCTCCGAGTGAGCCTTGCTCACCATCGCCACCACCTTCACTCCCTTCCCCTGCAATTCTTCGGCCATTTCCACCGGCACCACGCTCGTGCCGCTGGAGGAGATGATGAGGGCAGCGTCATCCTCAGCGATGTCGAAGTTGCGAAGGATGCGTTCCGCAAACCCGGATACGTTCTCCAGATACATCGCCTGACGCTGCCCATTGGCCCCTGTCGTCAGATTGTGGAAAGTCAGGGACAATTCCACGATGGGATTCCAACCGGGAAACGATCCGTAACGCGGCCACATCTCCTCCACCATGATCCTGCTGTGTCCGGAGCCGAAGAGGTGCACCATGCG
>DMYM01000517.1:498-687 GCA_003483645.1 Verrucomicrobiales bacterium | reverse complement strand
CCACAAGCAGGTCTCTGCAAAGCTGCAGATAATCTTCACACGCTTTCATACCTTGTCACCGCGCTGCGATGCATAATAGGCGGCTCCATAAGCTCCCGCCATGGCACCCAGCGCAGCGCGACGGATCTCAACCCGCCCGCCGCCCGGACGCCACTCAAATTCGTCCATCCAGTTTTTCAGTCGCCCCTC
>DMYM01000517.1:0-165 GCA_003483645.1 Verrucomicrobiales bacterium | reverse complement strand
ATTTCATCCCAGGCTTCGGAAACTCCACCCCCGATGAGAACCAACTCGGGATCCAGAACATTCACGAACGAGGCCACCGCCACCGCGAGAGCCCTGACGGACCGCTCCCAGACCTCCCGCGCAGACCGCTCGCCGTTCTTCACGGCCGCAACCAGTTCCCGGGTC
>DMYM01000156.1 GCA_003483645.1 Verrucomicrobiales bacterium | reverse complement strand
CCGCAGTCCGAAACCGTCACGAATCCTGCGCCCTGTTCCACGAGACGGCGGGCCATGAGCATCTGCAGGCCGAGGAGATTGCTGGCCCGGCGCATGTCGTGCCAGCGCTGGAGCTTCTTCTGGTCGAAGAGGGGACGGGTGTCGTAGCGGGCCACCGTGCGGGGATCCTCCCTGGACAGGTCAAAGGCCTTGTCGATGCCCGCGGTGAGGACATCAAAGGCCTGCTGCTGGATCCGGTCCGCTCCCTCGATCACTCCCGACCCATCCACCCGGCGCCGCAGGCCGTCCAGCTTGGAGAGGAGTGTCTTGCGATCGGTAAAGCGGTCAGGGTCGATTGTCAGTTGCATGTCCTCTCGCAGGGCACCTCCGCCCGAGGGATTGAAGGCCCCGGCGGGGGCTCCGAGTTTTCCGGGAGCGGCCACGGTGGGAAGGGCCTTGGTCTCGAAATTGCTCCCGAGCTTGAGGGTTGGATCGACGGCCTCGGGAAGGATGAGGGTGTTGTTGGGGATGGAGGCCGGACCGAGGGGGCCTGCCACCTTTGAGTAGATCGCTCCCATCGAAGCCTCGAGGGGATTGCCGGCGGTAGCGACCGATCCGTAGGTGTGCTGGCTGTTGTTGGACCCGTAGGAGCGGACAACGGTGAATTTGTCCGCCATCGCGGCCAGCCGGGGGAAGGTTGAGCCGAAGGTGATGCCCGGGAGCTTGGTCTTGATCTCCCCGGTGATGCTGCGCACCTCCCGCGGGGCGGTCATCTTGGGATCGAAGAATTCAATATGGGGTGGCCCCCCGTGGAGGAAGAGCAGGACCACCGATTTGCCCCGGAGCACCCCGGGGGTCCCGGCGGCAGCCGCCTTGGTGGCGAGGAGACCGGGAAGCCCCAGTCCGGCCAGGCCGAGGGAACCGACCTGCAGGAAATCCCGTCGCGAATAGCCCGCGCAGGTCCGGTTGAGGGAGGGGTCGGAGATACGGATCATGCCAGAAGGAACGTGAAGCCGCTGCCTTTTCTATCCCTTGCGGGAATCGCTTCCATTGATACCCGATTCTATCTCCGGGAGAAAGGCTGAATATGGATGAGCAGGACCGGTTCTATGTCACTTTTCGTTACGCTCCAAACTTGCTTCTGAGGCCGATTTGTGCTATACTTCCAGCAGCATTCAGAGTGGCTCTGCCGCCGAAAGGCGAAGGAACCCGGCAACCTGTCGCGGAGACGACAAGGTGCCTGTGCCAGCTGGCACGATGCGCGGCCCGAAAGGGCTGAACGAAGGTCTCCCTGCCCCGCTCGGGGGCGTTCGTTCAGCCCGTCCGCGGTTCCGGGTGCTTCTCCACCGGAAAGGAACGAGCATCATGAGCCAAACAGCAAGCAAACCAGCCGTCCACCTCGTCAGCAAGGTGCGGGACTCCCGTCCCAATCACCACCTCACCAACAATAATGGAACGTGGTGGTGCCAGATCACCATCCACCAGGGTCCGTTCTCGAGGCGTCTCCGATTCTCCCTCGGAACGGGGGAACTGGAGCGGGCCCGTGCCCTCCGGGACCAGGTCTTTGACAACCTCACCCCCAATGCCCGGGCTGCCTGATGAACCGCGCCCCTCTGCCACGAACTGGAAACTGAAAACGCATGAACGATAAACAGAATAACACTCCCTCGCCTCAAGCGGGGAAGAAGGATGCTACGACCGGGAAGCCAACCCCGATGGATTGGAGATCCTTACCTAGAGTCCCGGACTCGCATCCGATGTTCCAGCGCAGGCTCGTGAAGCGGTGAAAAGGTGGCGCGCCCGAGAGGAGTCGAACCCCTGACCTCCTGATCCGTGGGCGGAGGGCAACGGGGTTGTTCGACCGGCCCCACCCGGTATTCAGTTTCTCCTTTCCGGGGTTGACCCTGATCAGAGCAATATTTCGTTGATGACCTTGCCTGCGACATCGGTCAGGCGGAAATCGCGCCCGTTGAAGCGATAAGTAAGCCGTTCGTGATCAATGCCGAGAAGCTGGAGAATAGTGGCGTGCAGATCATTGACGCTCACCCGATTTTCCACCGCCTTGTAGCCGAACTCGTCGCTGGCGCCGTAGTGGCTACCCCCCTTGATTCCGCCTCCGGCCATCCACATGGTGAAGGCATTGGGGTTGTGATCCCGTCCTTTCCCGTCCTGAGCGTCGGAGGTGCGGCCAAACTCACCACCCCACACCACCAGGGTGTCATCGAGCATTCCCCGTGCCTTGAGATCGGCGAGGAGAGCTCCGATGGGCTGGTCGACGCTCTTGGCTGCTATCCGGTGATTGGCGCCGATGTCATTGTGGCCATCCCACGGGACATCGGCGACGCCGCCACCTCCGCCGTTGGTTCCGGCGTAGAGCTGGACGAAGCGCACTCCGCGTTCCACGAGGCGCCGGGCCATTAAGCACTGCCGGCCGACGAGTTGGGTCTCCTTCTGGTCAACTCCGTAAGCCTGGTGAGTCGCCTTTGACTCCTGATCAACATCCATGGCCTCGGGAGCGGCGGTCTGCATCCGATAGGCTAGCTCAAACGACTCAATGCGAGCGGCGAGATCTCTTTCGAGAGCGCGTGGTTCCCCGTGGGCGCGGTTCATCGCTCTCAGGATGTCGAGCTGCGCCTGCTGATGCTGGGCCGTCATGTCCTTACGGCGCACGAGGTTGCCGATGGGATTGTTCCCATTAATCGCGGTGGGCTGAAACTTCTTTGGAAGGAACCCAGGCGCCCAGATGGGCTTGCCGCCGCGCGGCATGGCACCGTGCAGAACCACGAAGCCGGGGAGATTCTGGTTCTCGCTGCCGAGGCCGTAAGTCACCCAGGATCCCATGCAGGGACGTCCCTGCAGGAACATCCCGGAGTTCATCTCCAGCATGGCGGGGGTGTGATTGTTCGACTGCGAGAAGCACGAGTAGAGGAAAGCCATATCGTCTACATGCTTCGAGATGTTGGGAAAGATCTCGGAGACCCAG
>DMYM01000437.1:1482-5666 GCA_003483645.1 Verrucomicrobiales bacterium | reverse complement strand
TGAAGCCACCTCCCCCTGCAATCAGAATTCGTCGTTGTTCGTCCGCCATGATCGTCTCTCAATGATGTGTGTGCCCGCCTGGGCTCGTCTCAGTCATTGCGTTTCATCGTATCGGCGAGCCAGTAGCCGATGAAGAGGGTGTTGTTCACGAGGTAGCGACGGAAGAGCCGGCGCGGTTCCATGAGGAGGCGGTAGAACCACTCCATCCCGATCCGCTGCAGGAAGGGTGGCGCTTGCCGGACTTCTCCGGCGTGGAAGGCAAAGGCCGCTCCCACCCCGAGATAGACTCCGGGAGGCAGCCGGTCCTTGTGCTGCCCGATCCACTTCTCCTGCTTGGGACAGCCGAGGCCAACCCAGATGATGTTGCTCCCGCTCTCACGAATCTTATCGCAGATCCTCTCGAACTCATCTTCGGGCCACTCTCCGAATGGTGGCGAATACGCTCCCGCCAGGACTGCATCGGGGCAGTCCTCCTTGAAGCGCGCTTCCAACTTCTTGAGCGTACTCTCCCTTCCCCCGAGGAAGAAGTGGCGCACCGGCTCCTTCTCCGAGGCCTTGATGGTGCGCAGCATGAGAGTCGGTCCGTAAACCCGGTCTCTCATCCGCTCTTCGTGGGGAATCTGGTGGTTCGCGGCCCACACCAGGGGCATCCCATCCGGGCAAACCAAGTCGAAGCGATCCATCGCGGCGCCAAACTCCTTGTCGCGCCGCGACTGCACCCCCACGTGGGTGTTGGCTGCCTCGACCGCGTAGACGGTTTCGCGATCCCCGGCCCAGCCCAGGATCAATTCCACGGCCCGCCCATAGTCCAGCACTGCCACCGGCAGCCCGCAGACCGGGACCGTGCGAACGTCCGCCTCGGCGGCGGCTCTTGATCCAGTTTGGGTCACCTCACTGTGTCGCCTCCGCGATCTTCTTCTCGCGCTCCGCCAACTCGAGGTCGGCATCGATCATGATCCTCACGAGATCCTTGAACTTCACCTTTGGCTCCCAGCCAAGTTTCTCCTTCGCTTTGGCCGGATCCCCAATCAGCAAATCCACTTCCGCAGGCCGCTCATAACGCGAGTCGTGCTCGACGACCTCCTCCCAATCGAGGTCCAGGCACTTGAACGATTCTTCCAGTAATTCCCTCACCGAGTGCGTTTCTCCGGTCGCCGCCACAAAGTCATCGGGCGTGTCCTGCTGCAGCATCAACCACATCATCTCGACATACTCCTTCGCGTATCCCCAGTCGCGCTTCGCATCCAGGTTTCCAAGGAACAACTTGTCCTGCAGCCCCACCTTGATGCGCGTCGCCGCCCGCGTGATCTTGCGCGTCACAAAGGTCTCTCCCCGGCGGGGTGATTCATGGTTGAAGAGAATCCCGCTGTTCGCGTGCAGGCCGTAGGACTCGCGGTAATTCACAGTCAACCAGTGCCCGTAGACCTTGGCGCAGGCATAGGGCGAACGCGGCCAGAAGGGCGTCGTTTCGGTCTGGGGAACCTCCTGCACCTTGCCGAACATCTCGGAGGAGGACGCCTGATAGTAGCGCACCTTGTCGATGAGACCGGTCTGGCGAATGGTCTCCAGGAGCCGCTGGGTTCCCAGGCCCACCACGTCCCCGGTATATTCCGGCTGGTCAAAGCTCACCCGTACGTGGCTCTGCGCCCCGAGGTTGTAGATTTCATCCGGCCGGGTCTCGTTCAGGAGGCGGGCCAGGTTCGTTCCATCTGCCAGATCGCCGTGGTGGAGAATGAGGCGGGCATCTTCCTCCTGCCGGTCCCGGTAGAGATGGTCGATGCGCTCGGTGTTGAAACTGGAAGACCGGCGGATGATCCCGTGAACTTCGTAGCCTTTTTCCAGGAGGAGCTCGGCGAGGTAGGAGCCGTCCTGCCCCGTGATTCCGGTGATTAACGCTTTTTTCATAAAATCTGGCTGGGTCTGAAAGTCACCCCGTCCGCACCGACCCCGCTGCGCGTTCGGCCAGGAAACAGTCGTAGGTGATCCGGAGCCCCTCCTCCAGGGAGACGGTCGGTTCCCATCCGGTCTTCTTCATCCGGGAGACATCCATGAGCTTGCGAGGCGTCCCATCCGGCTTGGAAGGATCCGTGAGAATATCGCCCTTGAATCCCACCGTCCGCCCAATCGCGGTGGCAAGGTCAAGAATGCTCACCTCGCTCCCCGAGCCGACATTGACCCAGTCCGGCGGATCCTCCTCGTCGAGGAGGTGAAAGCAGGCCCGGGCGAGGTCGTCGACATGCAGAAACTCCCGCCGCGGCGTGCCCGTGCCCCAGATGACCACCTCCCTGGCATTCTTCTCCTTCGCCTCGTGGAAACGGCGGAGCAGGGCCGGGATCACATGCGAGTTCTCCGGGTGATAATTGTCGCCCGGCCCGTAGAGATTGGTCGGCATGGCGGAATGATAGAGCACCCCATACTGGGCCCGGTAGTGCTGGCACAGTTTCAGCCCGGCAATCTTCGCCACTGCATACGCTTCGTTGGTAGGCTCCAGTGGACCACTGAGAAGACAGGATTCCGGCATGGGCTGGGGCGCCTGCTTCGGGTAGATGCACGAACTCCCCAGGAAGAGCACCCGCCTCACTCCCGCCTGGTAGGAGCCGTGGATCAGGTTGGCGGCAATGGCGAGGTTCTGGTAGACGAACTCCGCAGGGTAGGTGCTGTTAGCGACAATCCCGCCAACCTTCGCTGCCGCGATGATGACCTGGTCCGGTCGTTCCCTGCCGAGGAACTCAAAGACCGCCTGCTGGTCACAGAGGTCGAGTTCGGCCCGGGACCGGAGCAGGAGTTCCATCTCCCCCGCCGCCGGGGCCGCCCGGACCAGCGCCGCCCCCACCATGCCCCGGTGACCAGCAATAAAGAGCTTCACGTTCTTTCTGAGTAAGTTGTGAATAAACTTGGCGCCCTCCACCAGCTGATCACGCTGCCGCCCTTGGTCGTTTGGACTCCAGCGAAGCCAAGACCTTCAAGAGATGCCTGAAACGGTGTGAATAAGTTGCCCACCTGCCGCGTGTTGCAGGGGGAGAGACACCCAATTGGGCAATCAGTTCAAGAAAATTTGAACGAATTCAGAAAAAAATGAACTCTCCGGGATTCCCTAATTGATTTCTTCCTGCCGCGGGAGGGGCTTTCGCGGCAAAAGGAGCGAAAAAAGATCCACATTGACCGGCTGGTTCTGCCCGAGGAATTCGACAAAAATCCGCACTCTTTCTTCCGCTGGACGGACCTCGATCACCGTTCCGGTCATTCCTTTCAAGGGGCCCTCCACCAGTTCTACTTCGTCGCCCGGTTCTGCCACCGGCTGCAGGGTGATGAGCTCCTTTCGCTCCCCGTCCCGGACCAATTCAGCCCGGAGATCCTCAACGAAGCGGGCGGGCACGGTGGGGATGTGCTCACCAAACCGCAGGATCCGGCTCACTCCTTTGGCATAGCTGACAGCTCGTTCCTGTTCCCCCAGCACGAAACGGGCAAGCAGATAGCCTGGGAAGAGAGGCTCAATCCACCAGATCTTCCCACGGCGGGTTGCTTTCTTATAACGAAGCCGGGGGCAAACCACCTCGATCTCCCCCAACTCCCTCAAGGATGCCGCGGCAATATGCTCACGCTTGGTCTGCGTCCTGAGGCAGTACCACGCAGCTTCCTCTTGTTGTTCTCCGGCCATCGTTATTCTCCCAACACCCGCTGAACCAACGGCAGGAGGAGCTTGGCCTGCTTCAGCCAGCGCTCCAGTTTCTTGACCCGCTCCTCGTAGAAGGCCCGCCGGGCGGCATCGCCCTCGTTCATTACTTCCTTCTCAAGGGTCTTGATGCGATCCTTCCCGCTGTCGAAGTGCGGACGCAGCTGCTCGCGGATGAAACCGCCCACCAGTTTCTTCAATTTGATGTCCGCTTCAAAATACGTCCGCCGTGCATCCGGACCGTCAACTTCCCGAAAGGCCCCCAGCGTCCGCAGGAATTTGAGTCCCTGACTCGCAGACCCCTTGGAAATCCCAAGACGCTTTACCAGATCATCAAGAGAGAGAGGCTCCCGGGAAATAAACAGGAGCCCGTAGATCTCGCCGATGGAACGGGGCAACCCGGCCACCCGGACTCCATCCGCAAAAAGC
This sequence comes from Verrucomicrobiales bacterium, assembly GCA_003483645.1. Classification (GTDB taxonomy): domain Bacteria; phylum Verrucomicrobiota; class Verrucomicrobiia; order Verrucomicrobiales; family Akkermansiaceae; genus Roseibacillus_B. The sequence continues at coordinate 1,564 of DMYM01000437.1, read as the reverse complement.
GAGACCACCTCCTTCTCGATCTCCACGAGGCTCTTGGGCTCATCGTCAGGCACGCCCCTATCTTGCACACAGATCGATCCAT
>DMYM01000437.1:0-1079 GCA_003483645.1 Verrucomicrobiales bacterium | reverse complement strand
CGGTATCAGGCAAGGGAAGATGTAATGAGGACGGGGTAAAACAGCACGAGCGGGAACGGGAGGTCCAGGATTATCACCCTCCCGGGTGAGCCGCCGGGGAATTTCTATGGTTTATGCATATTTATTATAAGTTTTTATAGACATTCCGAGTTTTTTTGCAAAATTCCAAGACACCTCTTTCCATGATCGTGAACTGGGTCCCATTCCCCCCCTCATCCCCATGTTCCCCCTCAAAAGATCCATCTGCACTATCCACGCCCTTGGTCTCCTGTCCTCTGTCGCGGCAGGGACTGACTTTCACGTTGCTCCCCCTCCCCTCGGCGACAATGCCAACCCGGGCACCCTGGCTCAACCATTCGCCACGATTACCCATGCCGAGCTACAGACGACGGCGGGAGACACCGTCCACCTGCACGAGGGAGTCTATCGTGAATTCGTTCTTTTCCGGAGTACCGGAACTCCTGCCGCCCCCATCACCTACCAACCTTACGACGACGGCTCGGGACCGGACAAGGTAACCGTTTCCGGTTTCGATCCCATCAGGCCCGGTAACAACGGGGCCGGTCATTGGCAACTCCACGACGGCTCCATCTACAAGATCCAGCTCAACCCAAACTATGGTTTGATCCCCGGCGCATCCACGATCCTCATTGACGGGATTGTCCAGAAAATCGCCCGCTGGCCCAATGCTCCTTCCCCTTATGACTTCCACTGGAGCAACATGGCTTCTCCCCAAGGGGCAACTCACGACCCTTCTTCAGAAGGCCCCGAGCCTCCGTATTCAGGACCCTTCTTCACTGCCACCTACACTGACGCCGAGCTTCCCGGAGAGAGTCTCAACGAGTGGCTGGGAGCTCGTATTGACACCAGTCCGGGGACGGGAGTCTTTCGAGATACCGGCCTTGTGATTGGCTCCGATGCCGGAGGGCTCACCTTCCGTTACCGACCCTACCTCCAATCGACCGCGTTCGTTTCTGAAGCTGATCCCTATTTTCTCTGGAATCACCTGAAGGCCCTGGATCAGGAAGGGGAGTATTTCTACGACATCGAGGGAGTAAGCGGCCCGCCTCACACTCTCT
>DMYM01000441.1:9896-13486 GCA_003483645.1 Verrucomicrobiales bacterium | reverse complement strand
TGCCCTTCCGGTAACTCCCGAAGAAAGATGCTCCCCCGCCTCCGGTTCCATCACCTTCATTGTCGCCCCAGCCTTCCCCGATCTCGTCCGACATTCCGAAGGGGCCTTCCGGGACGGGGTTGTCAGGAATGGGAACAGACACGGGAGACGGCGCCTGCGAGGCAATCACCTTGGCCCGCGAAGACTTCTGACCCGGCGGATTGGGCCGGGCCCGCTGATTCACTTCCGGTCGCTCGACGCGTTCCTCCTCGGGCACGGGAGCCTGGTAGGTTACGATCGTGGGTGACTCGGTCCGCAGGGAAAGAATCGTGATGAGAGCCAGCACCCCGATCAAGAGTCCCACCAGAATCATGGAGCTGATCAGGGACTGAACGGTGTCCCGTTGGCGCTGACGCGCCAACGCCAGCTCAACCGTTTCAGACTGGGCAGCACCAACCTCCTGCTCGTCCTCCTGGGGTACGATCAGCCTAGCCATAGTGTAACTCTATGCCCATCCGTCCACTTGACCAGCGGAAAGGGGTCTGCCATCTCAAAGGAAAGGGAGGACCGCCTTCACGGCCCTCCCAAAAAATCCTGCCCGGAATATCTCCCCGGGAAGCCACCGGACAGCCCGTTATTTTCCGGTCCTGAAATGCACCGAGGTTCGGAGCACTCCATCCTCCTTCCGGGTATGGCCTCTGATGTTCTTCAGTTCGCCAAGACCGGCCACCGCCTTTTTTACCATGGGGAGCGCCTCCATGATGTCCTCCGCGTCCGGCGAACCTTCCCCGAAGATGTCATCCTGCTTCTCCTCCAGGAGTTTGATCCAGTCGTTGAGGTAGGCATTCAGGGCAGCGAAGTTCACATTGAAGTAGGCACCCTTGGCAGCGGGATCCACCTCGGCCTTCTCCAGTTTGGCGGAGAGATCCTGGATGTAGGACTTTGAAGTCGAAGCAAAGAAATTCTTCTCATCGACAGAGACGTTCAGGACAAAGTCATCGGTCTGGAAGGGGAATGGAAAGAACCAGGTCTTGAGGTCATTTTTCTCGCTGCTCATTGGCCTCTGCATGGGAATGTTCTCCCCTGTCATTTCACTCACGATCTTGAGAATCCCGTTGAGGGCCTTCTCCGCGTTATCCCAGGAATCCCCTAGCTTCTTCTTGTCCTTGATCGGGGCCAGCATGGCGATACGCGGGGCCTTGCCTTCATCCACCACGAGTTGCGGGAGCCCGGGCACCGTGGGCAGCGCGCCCTTGAGGTCGACCACCACAGCCCCTTCCTCTCCAAGACCAGCCACCAGGTCGCCGCGCAGGCCGGACCACAACTCGAGAAAATGGGGACGGATCTGCTCGTCGAACATTCCGAATCCATCTGTCATTTCCTCGAAATCGGCGGCGATCTCGTCAGGGAGGTCCATCCTGGCCAGCTGCCGGGCTGCCAGGTAAATCGTCTGCCCAAGCGTCTCGACATACTCAAGGGCCTTCTCAGTGTAGCTTGGATTCGAGACCCAGTTGGCAAAGAGGAAAACTCCGTCATCCTTACCGAGTCCGGCGTAGCGCCGGGGCGTGTCCAGGTCCACGTTGGGCACGTCGGCCCCACCGAAGACCTCGATCTTCAACCCCTCCTCGAGGAAGGCCACACTCCCTCCGGGAGTAAAGGTGTGAAGGTTCAGAATCGCACGCTCCTGCTCGGCGATCAACCCGAGGAGAACCTCAAGGTCCTGCAAATCGCCAAAGGCCTCGGTCTCGGCCAGGCCCTCCTTGAGGCCGGTGGCCATGCTCCCAAAGATGGACCTTCCCTTTGAGCTGTCCTGCAACTCCTTCGACACGGTGGCGAAACTGAGCAGCCGCTTGCCTGCGAAGGACTTCATGAAGGCTGCCTCCGGCCGGGAAAGCAATGACTCCGCAGGACTGGCAGCGATCTGCAGATCGTCAGCGCTCGAACCCAGGAAACCCACCAGGTAGTTCTCATGCACACCGATCGCCATTACGATATTCTTGGACTCAAGAATCTTCATGAGCTTATCAACAGTGGCAGCATCCATGAACTGCGCCAGGCCCTCCTTCACGTCCGGTGGCATGGAGGCAACCAGCTCTTCCCCCTTGATCCTGAGACCCGTAAACTTGGATCCGGCCCGCTCCAGGTTGACAGCCTCCGCGAAACCCTCTCCGTCAGGGCCGATCTCCTCAAGCATGGCGCCAATCCCCTGGGCTGCGATTTCAAACAACTGCCCCCGCTTCTCTTCGTCACTGACCTTGAACCCAACCGTGAGCGGCGGCATCTGGGCCTTCTCCAGCACACCCATCCCCCCCTTGGGATCCCCAATCAGGCCTCCGAGAAGCGGCATCAGAGAGGCCTGCAGAGCAGCCTCCGGATTATTCTCGTCGGGTCCCTCCCCGGTCAGGAAAGCCGTTGCCGTCTGTACCAGAGCCTTCATCGAATGGCGGCTGTATGATTCGTTAAAGGCCACCAGATTGGAGAGCTGCCCGGACACATCATTGCCCACCCCCAGGAAGATCTCCTCTCCCAGAAGCGCGGTAATCATCTGGACCTCGGGGTTTTCCTCGAGATTCTCCAGGTCGAAATCGGGATTACCCCCCAGCAGATTCTCGCCGAGCTGTTCTTCAGCCAGCTTCAAAAGCGCTGACTTCCGGATCTCGTCCACGAAGCCCTTGCCATCGTAAATCCCAATGTAGGCGTGGGTGGTGTTGGGCATGAGCCTGGCAAAACCGGTCGCCTTCGCCACCGCTGCCAGATCGCCTGCCGGGGCCGGGGCCGGATCACCGGCAACCGCCTTGAGGGCAACTTCTTTTGAGCCTCCGCCTCCTGCCGAGACCGTGGCATCGTCATTTTTCTCTCCACACGCACTGAGCCCGAGTCCTCCCAGAACTCCGAGAAGGCCGAATAAATGAAGGCGTTTCCTTTTCATTGGTCAATAGTTAGCTCCAACTGGAGGATGGGCAATTATATTAAAATGGAATAATTGTAGTGTCAGGGGGCTCTCTCGAAATTCAACACCCGGCAAAGTCAGAACGCTTCGCCGGGTGAAAATTGTTCAATTTGTTGGAGAAAATATTCCCCGGTGCACTTCTACTTACTGGCCGCTGCGTCGTATTCCCCCAGTTCCCGTACCCAGATGTTGCGGTACTGGATGGGATCGCCGTGATCCTGCAGGCTGATGGATGCCTTCTCCGGGTGCTTGGCGGGGTAGGTGGCGAGAGCCTTGTGTCTGGTGTTACCTAGAAGTGCCTTGCGGTGATGCACCAGCACGCCGTTGTGAATCACGGTGACGACCGCCGGTTCCACCACTTTCCCGTCCTTGTAGCCGGGGGCCTCGAAAATGATGTCAAAACTTTGCCATTCCCCCTGTGGAGTAGAGGGATTTACCCGCGGCGGAGCCTGCCCGTAGAGAGCCGCAGTCTGGCCATCGGGATAGGTCTGGTTGGTGTGGCTCTCACCCACCTGCACCTCATAGAGACCCATCAGGAACACCCCGCTGTTGCCGCCCCCTTGCCCATTCACCTTGCGACCGGCCGGCACCCGGTACTCGAGGTGCAACTGGCAATCGCCAAACTTCGCCTTGGAACGCACGCCCCCCCCCCCTGCCACCG
>DMYM01000441.1:0-9581 GCA_003483645.1 Verrucomicrobiales bacterium | reverse complement strand
CGCCCCCCCCCCCTGCCACCGTCATCACGCCGTCCACGATCGGCCACTTGTTGCCGTCCCAGGTATCAGAACTCTTCTCACCGATGAGCACAAGGGCATCACCGGGGGGTTTGACCGAAACCGCTCCCGCACTCTTCACCTTGACCGGCTGGGGCCGCGTGCCGTCATGCACTACGTAGGGCACACCCGGAAGTTTCGGAGTGTCCGGCTTCTCACCGACTTCAATCCCGGAGACCATTCCCGTCGCTGCCAGCGACGCCAACACTGTGGTGAGCCTGAAAGAATTCATCGTAATGGAGATGCAACGACAAGCCCTCTCCGCAGGCAACCTTAAAGAAATTTCGGAAATTACTGAAATTAGAGAAAGTTTGTTGCTCCTTGGCGACGCTTGTGAAATATTTCACAAGTCCTGCACGAAAAAATGCCCAAGAAGTTCAAGATCGATCCGGGCGATACCAGACGTCTTCCCTTTGCTCTGGTGGACCATGAACTGAAGCAGGTCGAGTCCTCCCTGCGGGACCAGGTGCGTCATTTCGATCCCGGAGTGGAGCCCTACATGTCCTACATCTGCGATACGGCAGGCAAACGTATCCGTCCGGCTCTCTGCATCCTCATGGGCGGCGCCAGCGGAGGAGTAACCGCCAATCATCTGAAGCTTGGCACCATCCTCGAACTCATTCACATGGCCACCCTGGTCCACGATGACATCATCGATGGGGCCAGCACGCGCCGCAATGTAGCCACCGCCAACTGCAAGTGGGGAGATGGACTCGCGGTCCTGCTGGGCGATGCCCTCTTCTCGCATGCCCTCATGCTTTCGACCGAGTTCGATGATCTGGTCCTCTCCCGGGCCATTGCGGCCGCCTCGCGGGATGTATGCCAGGGCGAAATTCTGCAGACTCAAAGACGCTTTGATCTTACCCTCACGAAGCAGGACTACTTCCGCATCATCGGGATGAAAACCGGCGCCCTCTTCGCCGGTGCCACAGAGTTGTCAGCCTACCTCTCCAACGTGTCCGGGGAAACCCGCGAGGCCATGAAGGATTTCGGTATGAAGCTGGGAACGGCCTACCAGATCTACGACGACTGTCTCGACCTGATCGGGAGCGAAGAACAGTTCGGAAAGACCCTTGGTACCGACCTTGAAAAGGGAAAGCTCACCCTCCCCATGCTCTACCTCCTCGAGGACGCCGGTGCCACCCAGCGTGAGATCCTGCAGAAGCGGATCATCCAGCAGGAGGAACTCGACCTCACCGTCCTGGCCGGCATCGCCGAATACCAGGGAGCCATCGGCAGGTCTCTGCACCGGGCTGCGACTCTCCTTGAAGAGGCCGAGGGATGCCTCAGCCTGCTCGGCGACTCGGACTACCGCGAAGCTCTCAGCGGAATTCTCTCCTTCCTCGCCGGTCTCCTCAATGCCCTGCAGAAGGGGTAGGGTCCGCTCTGTTCTTTCCCGGCCGGAACTGTCCCGGGGCCCCCTACGGAACCTCCAGTCGTTCAACTGCCGCCATGCCCCCAAATGGAGTGGCCGCCTGAAAGAGGCACCCGGCATTCGGATGCCGCGCCTGCTCCTCCGCGCTCATGTGCTCCACGGCGGTAGTGAGGAGCAGCACCGCCTCCCCCGCTATCTCCGCCAGGAGCGGACAGGTCACCCGGGGAGAACCGGGCGTCTTCCACACCGCCTCCAATTCACCGTTAGCCAGGCTGTGCTGACGTGCTTCCCCCGACTCCACATCATTCGGATTGTAGATCGCAATGATGACACTCTTTTCATCCGGGGTGATCACCATCCCGTCAGGATATGCGTCGACCTCCTGCAGATCCACCACCGTCCGCGGATCCCCCAGTCGCTGGTTCTCCAGGTCGAATGGATACTCCACCACCACCTTGGTGGGCGTATCGATATCCAGAAGGTAGCTGCCCCCCTCCCGCAAAAGAATCACTTTCCCATTCGAACAGGTCTGCCCGCCGCGCAGGTGGGTCACCACGTTCATGCCCGGAAGCCAGAGATACAAGCCCGCCTTGGGATCCGTGAATGCCACGTCCTTGGTGCCGAAGAGCACCCCGTTGCCACAGATCACCCCATCGTTGATGATGGTCCCCTCCTCCTCGCCCTCCACTTCCCCGAAGGTTCCCACCCAGCTGGCGGACTCCACATCGAAGAAGCCCACCTTCCGCTCGAGCCCCGTCAGGAAGACGGAGGGATTGTCCGTGGGAAAGGCAAACCCCGGACGCCCGGGCAGGACGTAGTGCCGATTCTCGCCGCTGGCCAGGTCAAGGACATTGATCGAACCCTCTCTCGAGTTCCCGCCGTGCTGGATCGCCACCCACGACACCTGCCCCGGACCGTATTGGCACGGACCCTCGGGAAGATAGGCCAGGGCATCACTGGTGGGCCTGAAGACCACCTCCGCTGAATGTTCAGACATCGCGTGAGCCTTCACGACGAAGCGGAAGCCTGTCAAGCATCACCCTCACAATGCAGGACAGCGGGTAAATCCGTCCGCTCCCTTGTGAGGGGTGCTGCAGGACCGGTGGGGGGCTGGTGACCCCTCCGGCAAGCACCTACTTGATCACCTTGATCTTCACATTCCGGAAGGACACCTGCGCACCGTGATCCTGCAGGCCGAGATAACCCTTCCTGGTCTCCGCAAAGCCCTTCCACTTGGCGAATTTGCTCGCTGCCACCTTCTTGTTCCAGTCCTCGCTCCCGATCTCGTATTCCGCCACCTTCTGGCCATTGAACCAGTGGGTTCCCTTCCCCTCCACGAGGCGAATCCTCACCGTGTTCCAGCCATCGGGATTGATCTTCTTTTCGCCCTCCACCGCAATAGGATAGAGCGCATAGAGGCCACCTGCGTCCGTGCTGGCCTTGCCCTTGGAACGCTCGATCTGCACCTCGGGAGCCACCTTGTAGATGGGTCCACCGGCCTCGGGATTAACCCGGATCAGGATTCCACTGTTTCCCTTGGTCTTCCACTCCAGGCTGAGTTCGAAGTTCTCGTAGGCTTCTGTGGTGTAAATGTCGCCCGCATTCTTGTTCTTCAGGGTGAGGGCGCCGTCCTCCACTACCCAGGCCCCGAGTTTGAGTGGCTTCTTGGTCTTCCAGCTGTTCCAGCCAGTCGCAGACTTCCCGTCAAAGAGGAGCTTCCAGCCTTCCTTCTTCTCGGCGGCGGTCAGGGTATTGTCCTCCCCGAATGCCAATGGGCTCAGGGCGACAGCAATTGCGCATGCGATGGTCTTTTTCATGATCATTGTGGGTTGCATTTATTCATTACCGCAGCACGGGACAAGCTCTGTTTCTATTCTTTGGTCTCATCCCGCTGGCCATCTCCCAGCACCCTTCGCAATTTCGCCAATTCCCGCGGTATCGCCTCGCAGGGGTCCTCTGCCTCCTCGTACTCCAGCACGAGGTAGCCGCAATAATTCGCCTCCCGCAGTATTCCCACCAACCGCCCATAATCGGCAGGCACGTCTTTGCCGTTCACCCTGGTCATGGCCTTGATCTGCGCAGTCACCGCATAAGGGGCGATACGGGCCAGCTCCTCGTAGGGATCAGCCACCGGTGCGAGGTTCGCCGAATCCCAGGTCACTCCCAGCCACTTCGATTCGATTCTCCCGAGAATCTCCAGCAAGTAATTGATATTCCGGACGAAATCATGGTTCTCAAGGGCAAGGATCACACCGCGTTTCTCCGCGTGCTCAAGGGCGTGCTCCAAATTGGCCGTCACATTATCGATCACCTGCGCGTCGCTGACACCTCCCGGGATTCCCCGGGTGGCGAACACCCGGATCACCGGGGTTCCCATTTCCGCAAACCGGTCGATCCATGTCCGAGTGTATTCAAGATGCCTCTTCCCTTCTAGCGACCCCGGGGAGCAGGCGAAGTTGTTCCCCATCGCACCGCCCGAAAGGTCCAGCCCAAGCAAGTGCGCTCGACGCCTTACCGCATGAATCTCTACATGGCCCAGAGGTTCCGGGAAGAAATAGCCCGTGATCTCCGCCGCCTTCAAACCGAGCTCCGCGCAGTAATCGAGAAACCCCGTCATCTCCATCTTCCCATCCCCCCTGGCAGGCTTGCCCAGCCACCACCTCATATACCTCTTCATTGAATAACTCGTCAGGCTGAGTCCCGAGATGGAGGGCCTTTGACGATTGAAAGGTTGGAGCGCTCCGCTCAGGCCGGTCCCTGCCACCATGCAGGTGCCCAGGCCCATGAAGGATCTACGTGTGAAGGCATTCATCGCTTATGGTCCAGAACAGCGCCGCGTTCCATTCGCAGGGGTCAGGTGAAAAATCAATTCGCCTCCCCCCCCGCCGGCATCCCCGGCAGGACGGTCGTTGCCATGGGCCGGAGGTTCATTCCACTCGTCAGGATGATCCGTATCGCTTTCAAAGGCTTCCAACAGAAAATGTCATCGTGTCACCGGGAGACCGCAGACAACCGACCCATCCTGCATCCCGCTCAATGAGCCGCTCTGCCAGGGAGAAATCGTTTGGGCTTCCATACCTTGTCCGCATCCGTCTCACACACCATTCTTGAAGAGTGTTAGTAAATTCCCACCTCTTTTTTACCCTCATGTGCTCTCCAGCACCGGCAGCAAACCAAATTTTTCTAATTTCCCCGATTCCTGTAGAAATTACCGAACATAACGAAATAGAGTGCCGTTTTTTCTTTGCCCCTACTACATCTTGGGTAGCCTTGCTTCCCACTGAGCAATCAATGAGGTGTATTCAGTGCGGTTCACACAAGGACAAGGTCGTAGATTCCCGGATGTCAAAGGACGGGACGACGATCCGGCGACGTCGCGAGTGCCTCGACTGCTCCTACCGCTACACCACCTACGAGCAGATCGAGCGCACGGAACTGCGGGTGGTGAAAAAGGATGGAAGCCGGGAAACCATCAACCGGGAGAAGCTCTTCCGGGGTCTGGTCAAAGCCTGCGAGAAGCGCCCTGTCTCGATGGATCGCCTGGACCGGGCGGTGGAGGAAATCCTGGCCGATCTGCACAAGGACCATGTCTCCGAAGTTCCCTCCCACATCATCGGAACCGAGGTGATGGACAAGCTTCACCAGATCGATCCGGTCGCCTACGTGCGCTACGTCTCTGTCTACCGCCAGTTCGACAACGTGGGCGAATTCATCAGCGAAATTCAATCTCTCGAAACCCGGGCCGCCCGCGACCACATGCAGCGGCGACTCTTCAAGGAATAGTTCTGTCATGATCTGTCTCGTCGGAAAACTCCCCGTCCTCCAGGTAGGCCGCCACCAGGTGGCAGGTTACGGGACGGAGTGGATCGACGTCGCCCTCCACCGTGCGGCCCGGTCCTGCGACCGTGCCGACTTTCCCTTCATCGACGACATCCGGGACGGCATTCTGCATTACCTCGAACACAAGTGTCCCTGGCGTGTCCTGCCTCTGGAGGATCTCTTTGAACGCATGAAGCGGATGCTGCGGCGCATTGGCTGCGATGCCATTGCCAACAATCTCAACCCGCTTGCTCCACCCATCACCCTCTCAATCGCCCGGGCCGCCCGGGAAGCCGGGAACGGGTTCGAGCTTGTCTTCTTCCAGAAGCTGCAGAAGGAAATCGATGACCTCCATGCACGCGGCGCCGAGGAGTTTCATTTTACGGAACTCCGTGAAAGCGCCCGCATTCTCCGCGGTGCCATGCAGTGGACCCCCCGTTGTAACCGCCTCCACCAGGAGATCCTCGCCTTCCTCCAGAACTTCGCCCAGCAACCCGTCCCCGAGAACCGGAAGATCCATCTCACCATTGATCTCTGATCAACGGGAGAAGGAGGACCGGGACGAGACAGGTCAGGCGGGGCCTGCTTTCTCCACGGTTGATGCTTCCGGCCTACTTTTTGCCTCCCCTTCCCCATTCCTTTCGCCTTCACTCGACCCGTGGCTGAGAAAACCATCTTCCAGAAGATCGCCGACCGTGAAATCCCGGGCGACATCGTCTACGAGGACGACCTCTGCCTCTGCTTCCGCGACATCTCCCCCCAGGCTCCGGTACACCTTCTCCTCGTACCCAGGAAGCTGATCGTGCGGATCGGGGAAGCCGAAACCGCCGACCAGGATCTCCTCGGCCACCTCCTCACCCGAGTACGGATCATCGCGGAACAGGAAGGCCTCAGCACCGAAGGATTCCGGGTGGTCATCAACAATGGCACCCACGGAGGGGAGGCCGTGCCTCACCTGCACCTGCACATCCTCGCGGGCCGCCCGCTGAAATGGCCCCCCGGTTAGGAAATGCCGGCCCCTGGTCCTGACATCCGGGCTGCTGCTACTGTTCGATTACTTCCTGACTTAACGGGCAGTCGGAGGAGTCCCCTTCATCATCGTCTTCCCCCACCTGGGACTTCTTGCGTCGATTGTGCTTGATCTTCTCGCCGGGAATCCGCTTACGCAGCCATTCCACCACCGCCTTCCGAGTTCCCGGGAGTTTCATTTCAACGTCAGGGCATTCCGCGTAAAATGCGGCGAACGCCTCGGCCAGACGGGACATGCTCAGACCGGCACTTGCCATGAGCCTGGCATCAGTAAGCATATCAGGAGGTCCCGCGGCAATAATGCGACCGCTATCCATGACCACAACCATGCTTGCCCATTCGGCAGCGAAATCGACATCATGAGTAGCAGCAATGATTGTTTTCCCCGCACGGTGCAAATCGTCCAAGATTACAGTGATCTCATCACGCCCTGGAGAGTCAAGTCCCGCCATCGGTTCATCCAGCAAGAGAACCCGGCCTCCACCGGCAATCCCTCCGGCAAGAGCCAATCTCTTGCGTTCCCCTCCACTGAGCTTATGCGGCGGTTGATCCCGACGGTTCCACAATCCCGCCTGACGCAGGGCGCCTTCGATCCGTGCAGTTCTTTCCGTTTCCGGAATCCGTAACTGGTTGGGACCGATGGCGACATCCTCCTCCACCGTTAAACCAAGGATCTGGTCATCAGGATTCTGGAAAAGCATGCCAACCTCCTCGCGGACACGGGAACGGCTGGACTTGCTCAGTGCGATCCCCCCAATGGTAATACGCCCGCTTTGCAGGGGAAAAACAGCATTCAGGTGCAATAGCAATGTTGTCTTGCCGGCGCCATTGCACCCGAGAATAGCGACTTTTGCCTGCGCAGGAATCTCCAGACATACACCATGCAGGGCATTCTCACTCGCACCGGGATAGCAATAGCTGACGTTCTCGATCTCGATTGAGGAGGTTGCGGACATGACAGGGGAATCATCCACATTACACCTTGAATCACACGCGATAACCTGGGAAGCAGCGCGTACCCGGGTTCGCACAAACAATAACGAGAGCATTTTCCCGGTCGCCTGGATTAACCAAGTTCCTCGATGCACGACCCGTGATCTCAATGCCTGGCGCATTGAAGAAACCTCGCGGCTCAGAATAGAAAAATTGGAGTAGGTTGATCGCAATATTGCGATCAGCCAGCGCGGAAACCGCAAAGATTCCATAGCGGGAAACATTCGCTGTGGCGGCAATTTCCAGGTGATCCATGACAGCCAGCACATGATGCCGAGAAGCTTGCACGCGGCAATACTGCCACGGCGCAGACCTTCAAGACTTATGCCAATCCCAAATACGGGGACGGTCTCACCCCGTCCTATCAATGGCAGGATCAGCATCGCTGCGATCAAGCCGGGAACAATCAACAGGCCCCGTGAAAACATATAGGCCGCGGGCACCCTCAGGACACTTATCGTCACCGCTGAAAAAAACGCCAGCAATCCATGCCAGTAGACAGCTGCCGACAGCGGGAACAATGCGATGACCAGCACAATTGCCAGGCATCCTCCAAGCGCTGCGGCATCGCTTCCTCTCTTATTAGTCGTTGTGCTGAGGATCGGCGACATTTTCCTGTTTAAGTCCCAGTTTCTTCATCACGAACTCCAGGCCGTCAGGCAACTGGCTTGAGAATCGCACAACCAGCAGCAGTAGCAGTGCTATCAGGAGCAATTTCCGCGGGGGACTTGAGAGCAATCTGCGCATTGTTGTTGATGTGCAAGAAATCGGGCGATCAGGACGGTGGCTCCGCCTTCCGCAATCCCTATCAGGGCGTGAATGGAAAGCATCAGGAGCATGATGATTTTCAACTCGGCCTGGCCTGACAGCCACAGTTCTACCGCCACCAGCAGGGCGGCGACAACGCTGGCCGTCCACCCAGCGAGGAACGCGGCAACAGAATCACGGTAAGTCCACGCTCTTTCCCGGCCTTCCACAATCCTCCCGCGAATACCCAGATACACCAGATATCCCAGGCCCGGTCCGACGATCGCCAGATTCAGGACATTGGCACCGAGAGCCGCAATGCCCCCATCCTGAAACAACATTGCCTGGATCACCAGCACCGCCGTCATTACAAGCACGCTCACTCGCCATCCCAACAGGATCGCAACCAAGACGCCGCCGATAATGTGGCCGGAAACAGAGGCAGCTACCGGGAAATTAACCATTTGCGCTGCAATCACAAAAGCTGCACTGGCCCCTACCATGGGCGATGTCAGTTCTGCCGCCGGAGTCCTCTTGGCAACCACGGACAAGATCCCAACACTTGCCACCGTAGTGGCTGCTATCACCGGAACCTCAAGGAATCCATCAGATACGTGCATTACGAAAATTCCTTAAAGTTTGTGCGGATTACTGTGTAAAAACGGTAACAGCGCGGCCATCCGGGAACGGGTCGACTGCAGAGCCTTACGCAAGGGAATACTCGACGATGAGACCACCTTGACCACGATGGCAGTAGCCGCAAGACGACTGGCTCCCACCAGACATTCATCACAGGAAAGATCCTCAATCTCCTTGAAATCGGCACTACTCATGGCCTCAAGTTCGGGAGCAACGATCCACACGCAGCCGTAATAAATATGCTGCCAGTGCGGTGGACTCGCGAACATCCACGGAATTGTCTCCGGGGAAATCTCGGCACGTTCAACTGCTATGGGGCGATCATGCAGGAACAGGTGAAACCGCCAGTCCAGCTTCTCGTAGGCATAAATTTCTCCCGCGGCAGTACGTCCTGGCGCCAACATTTCTGCAAGGTAGGCGCGTCCTCCATCAGCAACATTGACGACGGTCTTCTGAATGAGGCTCGCTTGACGATACGGAATGAGCAATTCCGGGAAAATCTCCAGCCACCCCTTGTCAGACACCCTGAAGGTCTGTTCCGACACAACCCCCGCGCCAGTGCTCGGATGAATGCGGCTTGCTCCCTGATTGGTAAACAGCAGTGCGGCATTTTCCTTAACCTGCACCCTGCAGGACAATTGATCACCGGAAAACAGACCGGCAGTGGGATTGGCCACCTGGAGCAGCAACACGGTCCCATCCCAGTAAGGCTTGCTGATATGAAAAGGCACTGAACAAAAAACACTGTCCAGGCAGGTCTGCCCATTGCGATGCACTGCGTCGACTGACAGGCTGCCACTGACCGCATTAGCGGTTCTGTGAGTGTTCTCACCCATGATTGTGACCCTTCAGGTCCGAGAACAGCACCTGGCTGTGAAACCATTCACCAAGTTCCTGCAGACCTTCGCCACTGCGCAAATCG
>DMYM01000346.1 GCA_003483645.1 Verrucomicrobiales bacterium | reverse complement strand
GCGGCACCGCTGTCGTCGACAAGGTCAAGAGGCCCAACATTATTGGCATTTCCCTGACCGCTGTTGTTCCAGTTACCGACCGCGATCGAACCTGCCACGCCCGTGACCGCGCCAGGAGTGCCGGTGCCGGTCTGGCCGTCGAAATTCATGCTGATGACCGACTGGGCAAAGGAGCTCGCGACGGTGAGCCCGAGTGCGACAGCGCACCACGTAGCCGGATTGGTTTTTTTCACGAAGCAGTGTTTCATGGGAATAGGTTTATGATGGGTTGTGAAACCGTGGCGCTCTCGCTCTGAGGGACGCTCCGATACGATTAGGGATCTGAACATCATAGCGAAAGAATAATTGTGGCCCTGGAGAGGGGCAGGGCCCCGTCGGCAGGGAGGATTGGACAAGGACGGACGAGCCATTACGGACAGGGAAACGTTCCGGGTATCCGTCATAATGGAACCCTATTCGCCGGGATCCGTGATATTGGGCCGAAGATGTTCACGCATGGTTCCCTCGAGTGACAGCTCTCTGAATTTCAGAGATCCATATATCTCAACTTCCTCCTGCTTTACGAGCAACTCTCTGCCTCCGGGAAACTCCCTACTCCGGGACGGAAATGACCGTCTCCCGGGTGGCGGGGTCCACCGGATGGCTACTTGAGGAACCGTCCGGCCAGACCACCTCCACCCTGGTCACGCCCGAATGGAGGAAGATCGTGGGAGTCGACTGGGAGAGATAGCCACCACCCTGGTAAACTTCCTGCACGCGCTTTCCATCCTTACTCACCAGAGTCACCCGCGCACCGGCAACGGAAGGGTTTCCCCCTCCCCCCTGCAGGCGGAGAACCCCGGCGGAAGGCGTGCGGCGGTTGGTGAAGGCGAGCAGTTCCCCGTTATTGATGCCGACCAGGAAGTCAGGGCGGCCATCACCATTGAGGTCGCTGCAGGCCAGTGCCCGCCCGTCGGTAGGCACCACTAGTCCACTTTCGGAGTGTGAAACCATGGTGAAGCCCCCCTTCCCATCGCCCCGGAGAAGGACACTCAGTCCGCCCCGGAACGGAGGGGTCTCGAATTGCGGGTTGGAAAAGTTCTGCACCGCATAGAGGTCCAGCTTGCCGTCACCGTCCACCTCCACGAATTCCAGGCCGAAGATGGCAGACGACTGGGCCGTGCTTGGAAGGGGCCGGAAGGAAAAGCCCCCCTTCCCGTCGTTAATGAAGATCCCGGATTCCAGGGTATTGACCTCCAGTTTTACTGATTCGCTCAGGCATTCACTGGTGTAAATCTGGGGCAAGGTCGCGCTCGCAAACTGGTGGAAGGTGCCAAACTTCTTACCGAGGTGCGGCATGGCCTTGGTGGAACAGCTTTTCCCGCGAGCGGGCACGATTTCATCATTCTCATACTTGGCCTCCACCAGGCGTTTCACTCCCTCGTCCCCGTAGTCTCCATAGTAGAGTATGACCGGATGGCCGGGATCGGCGTGATACTTGGTATTCAGTCCGACATTGCCCACCGCATAGTCGATGTCGCCATCATTGTCGGGGTCACCTCCCGTGATGCTGTTCCACCAGCCCAGGTGCTTGTGCAATCCGCTCTTTTCCGTGACATCAACCAGCCTTCCCTTTTCGTTTCGAAAGAGCTTCACCGGACCCCACTCGTGAGTGACCAGGAGGTCGATCCAACCGTCGCCGTCGGCATCGGACCAGAGGGCGCCGGTGACCATCCCTGTGGAGCGCAGGCCCGGGGCCCGCTCGGGAGGAGCCTCCACAAACCTCACCTTGCCCTCGCCGGACTCGTTGAGGAGGAGTCGGCTCTGCGCGGGCATGGGATAATCACCAGAGACAACCCGCCCGCCTACAAAGAGATCAAGGTCGCCATCACGGTCGAAGTCCGCGGCCACTACACAACTGCTGTTGTCCCGGAACACTGGCAGGGCATCCAGCGAGGCCTTGGTAAAGTTTCCCTTCCCATTGTTCAGGTAGAGCCGGTCACGGGTCATCAGGCTCCCTGGATCATACTCATAACTCCCGCTGGCCACGTAGAGGTCCTGGTCCCCGTCCGAGTCAGCATCAAGGAAGAGGGCTCCCATCCCCTCGGTGTCCTCGTCGGCGTCAAAGGGCGAGGTCGCGCCCACCCGGAAATTGCCCTTCCCGTCATTCAGGAAGATGGCACCGGACTGCCCGCGCGCGGTCGAAACGAAAAAGTCCTCGCTTCCGTTGCCATCCACATCCCCGAACGCAATGCCCGGACCGAGTTGGGAGAGCTTGTTGGGCAGGAGCGGTTGGCGCGAGAAGTCCTCGAAGATTCTCTCCTTGTGAACGATCCCGCGCAGGCGCGTCTCGGGCGCGAAGAGCGGATCCGGCTTCTTGCGCTCCATCTTGGGAAGAGCCTTTCCCGCTTCCGTGATGGTGTAGTGCCGATTGGGCTCCAGTCCACGGTAGTCCTGCACCCCACCATCCGGCCAGCGCACACGCAGTTTGTCGATTGTGGCGGCCTCTCCCAATCCAACATGAACAATCGGCTCGTTACTGGAGAGGTAGCCGCTCATGGGCACCAGTTGCCGCACGTGCCTGATGCCGCCAGCTTCCACCGTGACCAGCGCCCCGAGACCAAAGCGGTTGGAACGCACTCCCCGCAGGGACACCGTCACCCGGTTCCCCGTCTGAGAGTCATTGCGACAAATGCTGACGGGTTCCTCCAGGTTCACCGTGACGAGATCGAGATCGCCGTCCCCATCGAGGTCGCCGTAGGCGCTGCCGTAGCTCATGCCCACGTGATCGAGCCCCCAGGTCTTGCTCACATCTTCGAAGGCATAGTCACCCTTGTTGCGGAAGGCCAGGTTCTGCTCCAGCTTGGCAGGCGAATTCTCGTAGTGATCCCACAAACTCTTCCCGATCTGGTCAGCAACCGTGAAGGCAATATCCGAGTTATTGAAGTCGCGCGCCATACCGTTGGAAATAAAGAGGTCAACCCGCCCGTCGTTATCAAAGTCCGCCAGCTTCGGGGCCCACGACCAATCCGAATTGGACACTCCCGAGAGGCTTGCGCATTCGGTGTAGCGCCCCGTCCCGGTGCTTACGTAGACACAGTTGCGCATCACCTGACGAGGCAGGGCCTTCTCGATGAGGTAGCGCATGACACCCATCTCCCCCATTGCCATCTTGGACTTGTAGTGGGTGGTGGCCGCCATATCGAGAGCCACGAAGTCGAGTTGCCCGTCATTATTGATGTCCCCCGTATCAGCCCCCATGGAAAACCAGGGCGTGTAATTGACCACCGAGGTGATGGTATTGGTGAAGGTGCCATCCCCATTATTGCGGAACAGGTTGTCAGGATCCGCGAAGTCATTGCAGACGTAGAGATCCATCAACCCATCGTGGTTGTAGTCCCACCAGGTGGCTGCCAGGCCGTGGCCGCGCACCTGAATGCCGGCCGTGCCACTGACATCCTTGAACAGGCCGTCGTCATTACGCAGCAGAATGTCGGGACGACCCACTTCATCCATGTCGTAGTCACCCGGCCCCTTCTCGGTGAGGCCATAGTATTTCCCGAACTCCGGCTTGACCACTGCCCTGCCGTTCCCAGCCTGCTCGAAGGGCGGCTTGACGGGACGTCCTCCCTCCCGGTAGTAGCGGTTGGTCAGGAGAAACACATCGAGATCGCCATCCTGGTCATAGTCACAGAAAGTCGGCAGGAGGCAGGCATCGACCCGGGCGAGACCGAACCGGGCAGCAGCCTCTTCAAACTTCCCCATGCCGTCGTTCAGGTAAAGCGCATTGGGAGAGTCGTAGTTGCAGATGTAGAGGTCGAGGTCTCCATCGTTATCAAGATCGGCCAACGCTGCCCCCGTGCCCCAGGCCTTTCCTCCACCCACCCCGGCTGCCGCCGTGATGTCCTCAAATCGGAAGGCGGTCCCAGTCTGCCGGTAGAGTTTGTTCTGCCCCGGGCCGCTCGCAAAGAAGAGATCAGGAAGCCCGTCACCATCGATGTCGCCTATTGCCACCCCACCACACACAAAGCCGGAATGGTAGAGCCGCTTGAGGGGATGGCTGATGTCGATCCTGTTTTGAAAGGCAACCCCGGTCTGCTCCGGCGCAAGCCGCTGGAAGAGAGTCTCCCCCGTCGGTTCAGAACGCGTCGCGAGAGGCCTGGCCTCCAGGGATCCCTCCGGAGCAGCCAGGGCGGGGGTGAAATCCGGTTGCGTCGCGGCCACTGGCGGATCGTCGTCGTTCCGGCTGCCGCCTTCCCCTTTGACTTCCGGACCTTCACAGGCGGCAAGCACAACGCAGCCCAGTGCAAGGAGCGAGCCCGCTACAAGTCTCCGGGCGGAGGGATGATATTTCGCCGGCCCGTGCACGGTCCAAAAGGGTCTCCAAAAAAATCACCCGCCATGAACCTGGCGGGTGAGCAGAGCTGGGAAATCCCTTTCCCAGCCGTTGTTCATATAAAATCCCTCGGGACTTGCGCCCACTTAACGCCGACGGCGAATGAAGATGCCTGC
>DMYM01000301.1 GCA_003483645.1 Verrucomicrobiales bacterium | reverse complement strand
TGTGCTGTCGCCGCAACAGGTGGAGGCTTTCAATGAGTCCCAGAGTCGTCAACTACGGGGGGCGACGGAAGGGCTGCGCGCGATGGAATCCTTTATTGGTGGAGGTCAGCAAACTGAGTGAAGATGAAGATGATGAGGATATTCGCAATCCCAGGCGTGTGCCTGTTTCTGGGCCTTTTTTCAGGGACACTCTCCGCACAGACAGAAGCCGGGAAGATTCAGGAGCGGAGCTATGAGTTCAAGGAGGCCGGCAGGGAAATCGACTACACTCTCTACGTGCCACGTAGTTACAAGAAGTCCAGGAAGGCTCCCCTGCTCGTCCTGCTCCATGGCCTGGGGAGTAATCCGGACCAGGTGATCCGTTACGAGGGAATCACGGATGAAGCGGAGGAGCGGGGTTATCTGGTGGTCGCCCCCTACGGCTACAACGAGCGGGGCTGGTATGGCAGCCAGGGAAAAGGAAAGGGCAATTTTCTGGGTGGGAGACCGGAGGATCCCGAGAATCTGGGAGAACTCAGCGAGAAGGATGTTCTGAATGTTCTCGGGATTGTGCGGAAGGAGTTCAACATTGATCCGCAACGCATCTATCTGGCCGGCCATTCGATGGGAGGAGGCGGAACGATCTATCTGGGAGCGGCACACTCCGGGATCTGGGCTGCCCTGGCGCCGATGTCCCCGGCTTACATGGGAAGTAGTGACATTCTTGAGAAGATCAAGGCCCCCGTCATGATTGTGACCGGGGAGAAGGACACGGTCGTGCCGGTGCAGATGGTGCGCCCCTTTGTCCAGCGGATGAAGGAGCTCAAGATGAACCACATCTACAAGGAAATCCCCGGGGGGAACCACGGCCCTACCATCCACAACAACCCCGGATTGATGGCTGAGATCTTTGACTTCTTCGATCGGAGCTCCCTCCAGAAGGAGGGAGCTGGAGAGGGGGCAATAGAAGCTTTCCGCACTTTCACCAACAAGGCGGGAAAGACGATTGAGGCGCGGATCGTGAGCAGCGAGGGGGAGACGGTGACCATCGCCCGGAAGGACGGTAAGACCTTTACGATAAGGCTTAATTCCCTGAGCGAAGCCGACCGGGGCTACGT
Organism: Verrucomicrobiales bacterium; assembly: GCA_003483645.1. Lineage (GTDB taxonomy): Bacteria > Verrucomicrobiota > Verrucomicrobiia > Verrucomicrobiales > Akkermansiaceae > Roseibacillus_B. The sequence goes on along the minus strand of DMYM01000301.1, from coordinate 3,778 downwards.
GGTCGGGTGGGCAGAGAAGGAAGGGCCCTGAATCGGAAGCGGCTTATCCGAACTTCTTGTGGGCCTCATCATGGTCGATGAGGCGGGCACGGATCAATCCATCGTCCAGTTTTTCGCCGAAGGGATCAAGGTAGACCCTGCTGGTGCGTTTCTTGCTCTGTGGCGAAACTCCAAAGACGTGGATGTTGAAGATGAAGGCCGGTTCGTCCTCGGCCTTGAACCAGTGGACGTTGTCCTTCTCATCGGAGATGCTGGAAGACTGGCCCGGGCCGAACTTGGAATCGATGGTGGGCTTGATGATCATGTGCTTCTCCTCATCGGCAACGCGGTCGTAATGGCGTCCGTGGAAATTGCCTTTTAGAATCAGGAAGGAGGTGGCCATGTTATTGTGACCGTGGGGCACGACCGAGCAGCCCTTCCTGAGGGCAAAGATCTGCTGACCGAAGACGTAGCGTTCCGGTCCTCCCTGTAACTTGGGCATCCTGGGGCGATGGCTGCGGGCGCCGTTGTTCATCAGCTTCGGGTTCTTTGCGATGGCCTCGAAGTCGATGAGTTTAAGCAATTCAGGAAGGTCGATCTGATTGCTCAGGAGGTCCTCCACCTGTGTCTGCCACTGGGTCTGCTTGAGTTGCTGCCCCTTTACGGAGAGCCCGATCTCGTTGACCTGGCTGAGCCACTTTTCAGTTGTGAGGCGCGCCTCCTTGGCCAGAAGATTGCCGCTGCACAGGTGCTCGAGGAGCGAGACGGTGAGCAGGGTCTGAATGGACCGCCTGCCAAAGTCACGGCGGGTGGTGATGAGGGCATTCTCATGAGAGTCTTTCATGATGGCGCAGCTTGGGAGTGATGGCGGGCGGGGTCAAGCTCGGGAGGTTGGCGGGTCATGGTTACGTCGTTTCAGGATCTTTAATTCCCAGAGATCCCGGGTGGACCTGCCAGATAGGCTAATTCGCCCCCTGGACGATCCAGCGGACAAGAAGATCGATCTCTTCCCTGGTAAGCATTTCGCCCTCCGGCGGCATATGGCCCTCGGACACCATGTCGAGGAGGAGGCTTTTTCCCGGTTTTCCAGGGACCAGGGCCGGGCCGCTTTCCCCGCCTGTGAGCATGAGTTTTACGGTGCGGAGATCGAGGTCTGCTTCCCGGGCTTCCTGCCCGTGACACGCGAAGCAGTAATTCGTCATCAGAGTCTTGAGATCTTTTTCGAAGGTGAGAACGGGACCGTTCATTGGCCCTTTCAGGGTGCATCCGCTGAGAAGAAGCGGTCCCAGCAAGGGAGCGACCAGGAGGCGGGAAAAGCTCATCGGATTTCGGGTTGGGTCGGAATTGACGGCCTTTGATGGCCGATGAGGAAATCGTTTCTGCCAGTGCGGTCCTGGCCCCGGACGATCCAGATGGGGCGCGTGGAGAAGTCGACCATGTAGCCGGCGCTGGCATCGGCCCCTCCGCTTTCACGATCGAAGAGCGAGGTGGCCGGCATATAGCGAATGGCCAGACCCGCACGGCGGTGAGGGGAACGATTGGGGTTTGATCCGTGGATGAGGTAGACGTCGTGCAAAGAGAGTTGTCCCGCCTCCAGCTCGATATCCACCGCAGAATTTTCGTCAAAGTGGCTGTTCTTCACCCGCTGGTTGAGAACGACATCCTTGCGGTCCTCCACGAGATGGGTGTGGAGCTGCTGATCCAGATGTGAATCCGGGATTACGCGCAGGCATCCGTTTTCAACGATGCTGTCGTCGATGGCAATCCAGGCAGTGACAGTGGCGAGAGGGTTGATGGGCCAATAGTGACCATCCTGATGCCAGGGGACTTCCATTCCGTCACCTGCAGGCTTGCAGAAAGCCTGGCATCCCCACATCACGATGTCGGGTCCGATCAGTTGCTCAATGAGGTCGAGAATCTGTCTGTCCCTGGCCAGCTCGAGGAACATTTCATCGCCCACGACGCCCTCCACGCCTTTTTCGCGAGTATGGACACTGATCAATTGTTCCGGGCGTGTTTCCGGGTTTGCGGCGATGACAGTCCCTAGGGCAGAGCGTAGTTCAAGGACACGCTCAGGGGAAAGGCGAAAGGAAGGGACGACATAGCCGTGCTGGCGATAGTGCCTGACTTCGTGCTCGGAGAGGACGCCCATGGATTCCCTCAGTGGTGGATGCGCAGGGGGTTGGCGGTCAATCCAGGAAGTGTGGTTGTGAGCACGCCCGACACTAGTCCTTCCGGACAGATGACGGGAAGGTCCGACTACTTGTTGCTCAATCCTCCACCGGGTTGTCCGTCGGGGGTGGGATCACGAGCGGGTGCAGGGGCAAGGCCTAGTTCCTCTCCGAAGCGCTGCCTGACTTCGGGCGGGATATCGGCTGTGCTCAGGGCCTGTTGCGCGGCAGGACGATCGACCTCGCTCCACTGGGTGAGGGTGTGGTGCATGAGTCCGAAGCGGCGGTCGTTCTCACTGACGCTCTCGGCCCAGGCAAAGGCGGCACCTGGATCAGAGTGGACGGTCATGTGGACCACGCGTTCGGACGCTCCGTCCCGTGTGCTGCCAGGAGGCAGGGATTGGATCCATTCGCCAGCTGCCATGCTGTCAATGCGCATCCACTGTTCAGTCACATCGCCGACAGCGCCCCGCTGGATGGAGCCTCTTTCCGGGAGGGTCATGGCCCATTGCGCGGCGTCTGCCGGACTGGAGGAAGACCAGACGCGGGCAACCTCTTGGGCCATGTGGCGATATTCGCGGCTGATGGGGCCGGCGGCAGGAAGTCCGCTGGCAATGTCCTGATACAGGGTAGCGGCCTCCGAAGGATTATGCTCCGCGACAAGCCGGAGGACGGACTGGGTGGCTCTCTGTTGATCCCCGGATTCGAGGTCGCGGGCCCATTGCAGTGCTCCCTGAAGGTCCCGTTCAGCCCAGCGGCGCGCCACCGCCTCAAGGACATGGTGACGCTCATTGGGGCTCTCCAGGGAGTCGGTGGTAAAAGCGGCGGCCTCGGCGGGGTCATGCTCAGCCCATGAGGAAGCAACGCCCCGGAGGGCCCGCATCCGCAGAGCCGGATCATCCAGCGCCATGCTCCATTCGAGGGCCGCGCTGCGATCGGTTTCCGCCCAGCGGTGGCTCAGGTCGCGCAGGAGGTGGAGGCTATGCTCGGAACCGGGTAACTGGGCGACATAGTCTGCTGCGGAAGCGGGGTCCTCCTCGGACCAGTGCCGCAGAATATCCTCCATGGTTGAGAACTGGTCCCGGCCGGTGAGTCCTTCACTCCAGCGCAGGGCGGCGGTGGGGTCGCTACGACCCCATCGAGAGGCCAGATGGTGGAGGGCCTCGCGCCGTCGGGGTCCGGGCGGCATGGCCAGAATGGTCCGGGCTGCGGCCGCGAAATTGGCGGGTCTTCCCTGGTCCAGGTTCTCAATGAGATTCCTGAGGGCGTGCTCTTCTCCTTCAGGGTTGTGCTGTTCCTTCGAAGTTTCGCCGGAGTTCTCCCGGGCGGACTCCCCGGATCGGTTGCGATCCGGGCTGCTCTTGCGTGCGAGGGTCGGCGCTTCCTTTTCCGCGTCCCTTGCCGTTGCTCCTGGTGATGAGAACAGTAAATGATCCAGGGCCATTCCGATTGAGAAGGCTCCGGCCGCAATGAGCGGGAGAGTGATTTTGGCAGACATGAAAAAATGCTGGGTCAGTATGTCACTTTGCCTGACCGAGGGCCACCTTGTTCTTCTCGATTCCGGAGAGACGACGCTCGGCCAGTTTTTGCAGAGTCGAAACTCTTTCAGGATGGTCCATGCTCACATC
>DMYM01000166.1 GCA_003483645.1 Verrucomicrobiales bacterium | reverse complement strand
CCAATACGGCTCCCCGCGTCACCAGTGCCCGCTTCCGCCAAGACATGCCGGAATTCTAGCTTCTTCTCCATTCCCGGCAATGGGCGATTCCGGCTTGAATCGTCAGGGCGCGGTACCCAGGATCAGGAGTTGATCCCGGTCGCAAGATGAGCGAGGAGTCCAAATCGCCAGCAAAACCCGAACGGAGCGTGATTCGGCGCCTCGTCACCAACCTCTTGGCCATCCTGCGCACCCTGGTCTATCTCCTGGGCATCGCCTGGGCCAGCGGTGCGGTCTACTACGACGCGCCCCTCCCCGCCGAGAGCGGAGTGGATCGAACCTTCCTGGCCGGTGGCTATGCCCTGGTGGTTTTCCTCACCCTCCTGGCCCTTGGCTCCCGCCGACGACGCTTCCTCGGATGGGTTGCGGCCATCGCCCTGGTGGCCGTCCCCTGGTCGTTGAAGAAACCGGTCCAACATCCAGACTGGAAACCCGCGTGGAAACGATCGCCATCCGCCACCATCGAGGGTGACCTGGTAACCTTCCACGACTTCCGTAATTTCGATTACGACCTCCAGGGCGGAGTCACGGAACGGTGGGAAACACGGGTGATGGATCTCTCCAAGCTGAAGGGACTTGCCTTCGCACACCACGCCCTGGAGCACGATCTCCTCGCCCATCCCCTTCTCTGCTTTGATTTCGGTGACCAGGGACAGATCGCCTTCTCAGTCGAGGTGAGATACCGCAAGGGGCAGGAATTCTCTCCCCTTCGCGGACTCTACAAGCAATACAACCTCATCTACCTGGTGGGCGACGAACGCGACTTCCTCCGTGAGCGGGCCACCATCCGCAACGAACCGGTCCGCCTCTACCGCTCGACCTATCCCCTTGAGCGGGTTCGTGAGATGTTCCAGGAGACTGTGGCCGCCATGAACACGCTCAACGAAACCCCGCAATTCTACCACACGCTCACCGCCAATTGCACCACCAGCTACATCAAGCAGGCTCCACCCGGCAACCTGCCCCGCTTTGATCACCGCATCATCCTGAACGGGCTGATGGAGTCGTTGCTCTACGAGCGCGAGGTCATCGCCACCGATGGGCTCCCCCTGGAAGACCTCGTGAGACGTGCCACCATTAACGAGGCCGCCCGGGAGGCCCACGAAGACTCCGCCTTCTCCGCGCGCATCCGCGAAGGCCGGCCTGGTTTCTAAGCTTACGCTTGATTGGCCCCCTGCAGGCGCCACCATCGCCGAGCCATGCCATTCGCCTGCAAAATCACCCTTTCCCTGCTGTTTGCCGGGTTCCTGCTTCCGCCTGCGGTGGCAGCGAAGCCCAACATCCTCCTCATCTACACCGACGACCAGGGATCGGTCGATGCCGGGTGCTACGGGGCCAGGGATCTCACCACCCCCACCATGGACAAGCTGGCTGCCAGCGGCGTGCGCTTCACCCAGATGCTGGCCCCGGCCCCGGTCTGCTCCCCCTCCCGGGCCGGCCTGCTGGGCGGTTGCATCCCCATGCGCCTCGGGGCGCCAGGAAATATTTCATCCAGCCGGGGAGGAAAGGGCCTCGCCCCACAACTGCACCTGCTGCCCGAACTGCTGCGCGACGCCGGCTACCGCACCCATCACGTGGGCAAGTGGCACCTCGGCTACACCGACGAAACCATGCCCAATGCCCAGGGTTTCGAAACCTCCTTCGGGCACATGGGCGGATGTATCGACAACTACTCGCACTTCTTCTACTGGGCCGGCCCGAACCGCCACGATCTCTGGCGCAACGGCAGGGAGGTCTGGCACGACGGGGAGGGGTTCGGCGAACTCATGGTCAAGGAAGCCAGGGCGGTCATTGCAAAGAAGGACAAGCGCCCCTTCTTCATCTACTGGGCGATCAACTGGCCGCACTACCCCCTCCAGGGATTTGACAAGTGGCGGGCTCACTACCGCGACCGGAAGCTTCCCCATCCCCGCGACAAGTACGCCGCCTTCGTTTCGAGCATGGATGAACTGATCGGACAGGTGCTCGAGCACCTCGAGAGCACGGGGAAACGAAACGACACCATCGTGATCCTGCAATCCGACCACGGGCATTCGGTGGAGGAGCGCACCTTCGGAGGCGGAGGGAGCTCCGGTCCCTATCGCGGACACAAGTTCTCCTTCCTGGAAGGCGGCCTGAGGGTGCCTTCCATCGTGAGCTGGCCGGGCACCCTGCCGGAAGGAGAGGTGCGCAGCCAGTTCGTGACCGGTTGCGACTGGTTCCCCACCCTTGCCAGGTGGGCGGGCGCCCGCCTCCCGGACAAACTCGATCTCGACGGCCGGGACATTGACGCCGTGATTCACTCCGCCGATGCGCCCTCTCCCCATGAACACTTCTTCTGGACCCAGGACTTCAGTCGGAACAAGAACGCCCCCTGGGCCGTGCGCAAGGGGGACTGGAAACTGCTCCACCGACCTCTCGACCAGGTCACCCCGTGGAAGGGGGGCAAGGCTCCCAGGCACTTCCTGGTCAACCTCACGAAGGATCCCGGGGAAACCACCAACCTGGCCGAAAACGAACCCGCCCGCCTTGCGGAACTCCAGCAACTCGCCAAGCGCTACCAGGATGACCTCCTCCCCGACTTCCAGGCGGCCCGAAAGTAGCCGATCGACAGCGTCCTCCATTACCTGAATCCTCCTCGTAGACAGGAATGCCACCGTCCCCTCTTCATGCCCTGCAAGTTCCGAGTGGCTTCGGACGACAAATCTGCAATCGTCGAATCGCTTCCCCTTCCGTCATGTTCCGATCCATTTTCTGGCTCACCATCTTCTCCTTCCTGATCCCCGGCACGGCTGCGGCCAGCACGCAGCCGAACATCGTCCTCATCATGGCCGACGACCTGGGATTCTCGGATCTCGGATGCTATGGAGCGGAAATCCGCACCCCCCACCTGGACCAGCTCGCCAGAGACGGCCTGCGGTTCTCCCAGTTCTACAACACCGCCAAGTGCCACTCCTCACGGGTCTCTCTCCTGACCGGCCTCTACTGTGACCAGGCCGGAAGCACCTCCCTTTCCCGGGGGGCCACCATCGCGGAGGTCCTGGGATCAGCGGGCTACTCCACCGCCATGGCAGGCAAATGGCACTTGTCGGGCAATCCTGTCGACTTCGGCTTCGAACGCTACTGGGGGCACCTTTCCG
>DMYM01000453.1:2766-4688 GCA_003483645.1 Verrucomicrobiales bacterium | reverse complement strand
GGCTCGGTAGCTCAGTTGGTAGAGCAGGGGATTGAAAATCCCTGTGTCGGTGGTTCGATTCCGCCCCGAGCCACCTTTATATCAAGAAGTTACAGAGACTAATTCTGTTAGATTAAAAAGGTGGTGCCAGTGTGGTGCCGCATAAAACCACTCAGCATCGGAGCCTCGGGCAGCGTGAGTGGCGCACCTAGCAGCTCATTTGACGAGTTCGCCGTTGTCGTCCCACTCGGTCCGCAGCCCGTGCTGCTTCCCGTCCTTGTAGGTGCGTTCAAACTCTTTGTGTCCGTTCTCGTTCCATCTAGTCACCCGCCTCCTCCGGTCTTTCCATCTTGCCCTGCCCGCAGCCCACAGCCAAGCTCCCCACAATGAGGAACTCAGGCAGGATTTCACCCCCTTCCGCCCCCTGCACCCCCACCTCCCGAACCGCCATCCAGGGAAGCCCCAAAAAGGGCATTCCTGGCCGTTCTCGAAGTTCCTCTTTAGGTCGATCCTTTTTCCTCGCCGGCGTTCTCGCTTGCTCCCTGCCCGGCGTGGTAGCTGCCTCCCCGTCTTGGAACGAATTCCGAGGCTCGAAGGGGGATGGTCACGCTGAAGGCAGCGGCTACCTCACGGAGTTTTCTGGCGAAAATGGGGTGAAGTGGTCGGCACCTATTCCGGGCAAGGGATGGTCTTCTCCCGTGATTGCCGATGGACGGATTTGGCTGACGACAGCACTTGAACGGGCCGCCACCGAAGCAGAGCGCCAGGCGAGTTTGGAAAAGGCGAAGATCGATGAACGGGAGGCAAGACAGAAACAGGTGGCGGGAAAAGTTCAGCTGCAGGCGATTTGCTTGGATCAAGCTAGTGGGAAAGTCCTTCACGTGATCGAGCTCGCGAAGGTGATGGGGCCAGAGCCGATCCATAACTTGAACAGCTACGCGTCACCAACCGCTGTGCTTGATGGCGGGAAGGTTTATTGTCATTTTGGAACGTTCGGCACCTTTTGCCTGGATGGGAAGACGGGGGAGAAGCTGTGGGACACTCAATTCAAGATTCATCACAGTGTTGGACCCGGTAGTTCGCCGTTTATCTACAAAGACCTGGTGATCCTGATTTGCGATGGGACGGATCAACAATTTGTCGCTGCCGTGGACAAGAACACTGGGAAGACCGTCTGGAAGAGCGATCGTCCACCCTTGCGGGCAGCGAGGGGCGAGATGAAAAAGGCCTACTCTACTCCCGTCGTGGTGCCGGGAGAAAACGGGAAGCCCGATCAATTGATCTGCATGGGTTCCCAGTGGTTGGTTTCCTGCGATCCTCTCACTGGCAAGGAGAACTGGCGGTGTGATCACGGCAGTGGGTTCTCGGTAGTGCCTCGTCCTGTGGTGGGGCATGGCAATGTGTATGTCTGCACCGGTTTTGGAAAGCCTCAGCTATGGGCGGTTCGCCACGATGGCTCCGGGGATGTTTCGAAGTCGCATGTCTCTTGGACAACGACCAAGCGTATTCCTGCCAAACCTTCTCCCCTGCTGATTGGAGACGAGATCTACGTGATTTCGGATGGAGGCATCGCGAGTTGTTTCGATGCCAGGACGGGCGACATGCATTGGGTGGAGCGGGTGTCGGGAAACTATTCTGCTTCCCCGCTTTATGCGGGAGGTAAGATTTACTTTTGCTCCCAGGAGGGACAAGTAACCGTGATTGAGCCGGGAACTGAATACAAAGTGGTGTCCGAAAACGATATGGGCGTGGGAATGATGGCCTCTCCTGCCGCTCTCGATGGGGATTTGTATATTCGGACCGAGACGCACTTGCTGAGAGTGGGGGGATAGTGGAGAGGAGACGGATAGGAAGGGGACCGTCTTGCGAGTGGGCCTGGCCTCCTGACGTTGAGCCAGAGAAAGACAAAGGAGAACAACGTGAATAGAGCAAATGGAATCAGG
>DMYM01000453.1:0-2388 GCA_003483645.1 Verrucomicrobiales bacterium | reverse complement strand
GTGTCAACATCAGTGGGGTAGAGGCTGACCAACAACCAGTCACAGAGCCCTGGGCTTTCTGCAGTATTCCCGACTTCCTTAACTTCGACATAGACTACCCTCAGCAAGGTTGGGAAGATGCGTTGGGGTTTATCCTGAAGTCCATGAAGGATGAGAATCCGGCCTTCGTCATGGTTGCGGGCGACCTGGTCATGGGGCACTGGGGGCCGACCGGGAAGGATGTGATGAAGTGGGCTGACAGGTACTACCCGCCATGGGCCAAACGTTGGAAGGATCATGGCCTGAAAGTTTACGCGGCTCTTGGCGACCATGAGATCGGCGACAATCCGTGGCCATCCTACAAGCTGGTTCCCCATTACAAAGAGGCCTTCCGGCGCCACCTGAAGATGCCCCTGAACGGGCCCGAACACATGAAGGGGACCGCGTTCTACTGGGTGCACAAGAACGCCCTGTTTGTGTCCGTGGACGTATTCGAAAAGGGGCGCAGCAAACAGGGGACGATCGCAGCAGGAGTGACCGGCGAACAGCTCAGGTGGTTTGAGGAGGTTCTCGGCAATCACCGGGCCAGGGTCGATCATATCGTCGTCATGGGGCATACCCCGATTCTGCGACCCGTCCGCAAGTTCAGCTCATCGGGCATGTTGACCGTCAAAGGGCGTGATTCCGCATTTTGGCGGACCATGGTGAAGTATGATGTCGATCTATATATCTGTGGGGAAGTGCACGCTGTGACCTGTAGGCAGGAAGACGGCATCCAGCAGGTCGCCCATGGAGGTTTGATCGGGCGCACGACGAAACCAAACTACATGGTCGTGGTCGTCCATAAAGGCAAGCTTGAGCTTGATCTCAAGGAAATCGACTTGCTCAACGGCACGGGCAGACTCTGGCAGCAGAAGAAGGGCAACGGCCCCTGGGACACGATCACGATCACCGAGGAACGTAAGAAGGAAGGGTTCACATCAATCGGCCATGTGGGCATCATCAAGCAAGCCGGCAGGAGATCGTTTGAATCAATAACAGGTTTTTTTGATGAAAAGGACAACCCCGGGAAATAGACGATCTCCTGGCTCTTAACCTTCTGTCATCCGGACTGGTTCCGGCAGGCGTGCAACCATTGAAGTCTGGCAGGAACCCTCAAGGGGGATGATCTCGGCGTCGATTCCCAGTTCGGGTCCGGGTTGGGAGACCGGGTTTTCCGCATCTGCCGCGGGTAAGGGTTGACAGGGTTGGCGTTCCGGCGGGGCCGCATTGACTGCGGGTGAAGTGTTGCACCGTCGGAGAGGGGCGTTATCCTCGTGGATGAACTTCATTCAAGGAATGGCCATGATGGGATTGATCCTCACCACGGGGTGGCTCGGAGCGCAGGACACAAAGGTGGAGACTGATGTGGGCAGTCAGTTGGGTCTGGGTTTCGTGGAGCTCTTCAATGGGAAGGATCTGACGAACTGGGCTGATGTGAACACCTCCCCGAAGACCTGGTCGGTGAAGGATGGGTTGATGGTATGCACGGGAAAGCCGATCGGGGTGATGCGGTCGACGAAGAAGTATGAGAACTTCATTCTCGTCATCGAGTGGCGGCACATGGAAGCCGGGGGAAATTCGGGGGTCTTTCTCTGGAGCGATGCCCGGCCTGAAGGGAACCGGTTACCCCGGGGAATGGAGGTGCAGATGCTTGAGCTGCAATGGCCCTATATTCACGCCGACCGAAATGGGAAGCCGCGCCACCTCGGCTACGTGAGTGGTGAGCTTTTCGGTGCCGGGGGGATGAGGGCGATTCCCGAGAACCCGAGGGGCAGTCGCAGCATGTCCTATGAGATGCGCTGCAAGGGCAAGGGGGAGTGGAACCGTTACGTGGTGGTGGCGGTGGATGGGACCGTAAAGCTCTCCATCAACGGGAAATTCGTCAACGGCATCCGGGAGGCGGATGGGCGGAAGGGCTATCTCTGCCTGGAGGCAGAGGGGGCGGAGATCCATTTTCGGAGGGTCAGCATCATGGAACTGCCGGATGGACGGGCGGAAGAGCTTGGGATGGTGCTGGGGGGTGAACTGGAGGGGAAGAAGGACTGAGTGGATTGGGCCGGGGCGATCGCGCCATCCTCAAGGGGGTATGGGTATTGAACACCTTGATAGGGAAGGCCATGGAGGCTCCCGAGGATGTCCCGTCCCTCGAAGAGGCCCGCGAGGCGCTGAAGATCAAGAAGAACCCTTCCGTTGCAGAGCTTATCAAGCAGCACGTCTCGCGTGCGGTTTGCAACTCCTGTCACAAGGAGATTGATCCACTCGGACTCGGCCTTGAAAATTTCGCACAGTTTGGCGAATGGCGGACTCATTACCCGGACAAGCTCCCGGTCATCGCATCGGGTGTGATGCCCAATGGTAAGCCGTTCA
>DMYM01000389.1 GCA_003483645.1 Verrucomicrobiales bacterium | reverse complement strand
CCCGGAACCCCCACCCCCTTCCCGGTCGAGGTGGCCCCACATTCGTGCCATGCGCGGCAGAGCGTATTCCATGCGGGCCAATTCGACCTGCAGCCGAGCCTCCTTGGTCTGCGCCCGCCGGACAAAGATATCGAGAATGATTTCCTCCCGGTCGATCACGGTCATGTCGGCCGCCTCTTCCCACTCGCGTTGCTGGTTGGGAGCCAGCTCATTGTCAAAGGCGATACAGTCGCACCCCAGTTCCCGTGCATAGGCCGACACCTCCTCCGCCTTGCCCGTGCCGCAGAGAAACTTCTTGTGCCTTTCACGGGCTCGCACCAGTTGCGTGTCCGCCACCCCGATGCCGAGCGTATCCACCAGTTTGCCCAGTTCGCCCAGCAGGCTGCGCGACTCCTCCTCCTCGCGCTTGTCGAAACAAATGCGCACGAGAAGAGCCTTTTCGACCATCTGCGGTCTGTCGCGCACCTCAAACATGACAGTGCCATGATACGCCCGTGGGTGCCCTATTCACGCCAAAAGACTCCGAAGCTACCACCCGGAGAATCCTGCCTCTCCAACATCCTGGACCAGGGCAACCCTCCCCTTCACCGGGAACCGGGCCCGTTCAGCTCCAGTCGTCCGGCGGATCGCGTGGCTGATCATGGTCCAAGTAGTTGGAGTCCTCCGGCAGCTTCACCCGCCAGGCCCGGAAGCGAATGAGGAAGAGTCCCGCGGAGAAGCCCAGACAACAGCACCCCAGGATGAAGTGAAACAACCCCTTGTTTTCTGCCGCCCACTGCCCGAAGTCAGTATACCCATCCGCTTCCTCACCCGCTGCGACGAATACGACAATTACAACGAGGGGGAGATAGCAAAGACCTCCCCAAACAAGCATGACCCGCTCGAAAGGGCCACGCCTGCGAGTCGACGGCACACTGGCCCCAAACAACATCGGCATCGGAGCAACCAGCAGGGTTGCCATCCAGAGATAGAAGAATGCTCCCTCCCTGCTCGCAGCAGTAAGCCCGGCCCGATTCTGATTCTACTTGTGACTTGCCCGGATCCACATTTCAGAGCACGTTCCCCGTCCCCGCGCGAACGGGGACCACATGGGAAAGACCCTCTATCAGAAAGTCTGGGACGCTCACACGGTGGGCACCCTGGGCGACGGCCGCACCCAGCTCTTCATCGGGACACATCTCATCCACGAGGTGACCAGCCCCCAGGCCTTCGGGATGATCCGTGATCTCGGACTGCAGGTGAAGTATCCCCACCGCACCTTTGCCACGGTGGATCACATCGTCCCCACCGTTGACCAGGACGCGCCGGCAGACCCGCTGGCAGCCGAGATGATGGACGCCTTGCGCAGAAATGCGGACGACTTTGGCGTGACCTACTTCGATCTCGGATCCGGCAAGCAGGGCATCGTGCACGTGGTGGGCCCCGAGCAGGGCATCACCCAGCCGGGCACAACCATTGCCTGCGGGGATTCCCACACTGCCACCCACGGGGCTTTCGGAGCCATTGCCTTCGGGATCGGCACCACCCAGGTCCGCGACGTGCTGGCCACCCAGACCATTGCCATGGAGAGCCTCAAGGTCCGCCTCATCAAGGTCGACGGCCCCTTGAAACCCGGCGTCTACGCGAAGGATGTGGCCCTCGACATCATCCGCCGCCTCGGGGCCAACGGCGGAATCGGCTACGCCTACGAATATGGTGGATCAACCTTCGACAACTTCTCCATGGAGGAGCGCATGACGGTCTGCAACATGTCCATCGAGGGCGGAGCCCGCTGCGGCTACGTCAATCCCGATGAAAAAACCTTCGCCTTTCTCAAGGGGCGCCCTTACGCCCCGGGAGAGGACGAATGGGACGCCGCGATCGAACGCTGGCAGTCCTTCGCCTCCGATCCCGATGCGGACTACGATGACCTCATCGAAATCGATGCCGCCGACATCGAACCCACCGTGACCTGGGGTATCTCTCCGGACCAGGGGATCAGTATCAGCGAGACCATTCCCGACCCGGCAGAGGCTGGAAGTGAAGCCCTGCGCGCAAGCTATCGGGAGGCCCTGGACTACATGCAGCTCCCGGGCGGCACTCCCATCAAGGGCGTGAAGATCGACGTGGCCTTCATCGGCTCCTGCACCAACGGACGCCTGCGCGATTTCCGCGAAGCCGCCCGCTTCCTGAAAGGTCACAGGGTGGCGCCGGGCGTGAAAGCCATCGCGGTGCCCGGCTCCCAGATCACCGCCGTGCAGTGCGAGCAGGAAGGCCTCGACAGGATCTTTGAGGAAGCCGGCTTCGAGTGGCGGGCCGCCGGCTGTTCCATGTGCCTGGCCATGAATCCCGACAAGCTGGTGGGCGACCAGGTCTGCGCTTCTTCCTCCAACCGGAACTTCAAGGGCCGACAGGGCTCTCCCATCGGCCGCACCCTCCTCATGTCCCCGGTCATGGTCTGCGCCGCCGCGGTGAAAGGCGAAGTGGCCGACGCCCGCGAAGTGTTCGAGGTGGACGGATCCGATTCCGCTGTTGCTTGACCGCATTCACCTTCACTCCCACCTCTACGATCACGTGGCTCTCGACAAGATCACCTCCATCACCGGCACCGCGGTACACCTGCCCGGTGCCGATATCGATACCGACCGCATCATCCCGGCCCGCTATCTGAAGTGCGTCACCTTCGACGATCTCGCTGACAAGCACTTCCACGACGTGCGCTATGACCCCGAAGGGAACGCTACCGGACACCCCCTGGACGATCCGCGCTTCAAGGGAGCGTCCATCATGCTGAGTGGCCCCAACTTCGGCTGTGGATCGTCCCGCGAACACGCTCCCCAGGCCATCTATCGTTCCGGCTTCCGCGCCATCATCGCAGAATCGTTCGCCGAGATTTTCTTCGGGAACTCCACCACCCTGGGCATGCCCTGCCTCTCCGCTTCGCGCGAGGACATCGACGCTCTGGGTGCAGTCATCGGGAATGCTCCCGCAACAGAGGTCACCATCGACCTTGAGGCCATGGAGGTTACCTGTGGCGAAACCCGCTTTGCGATCACGATGCCCGGCTCCGCCCGGCACGCCCTGACTGCAGGCCGCTGGGATCCCATCCAGGAACTCCTCGACAACGAAGGCCAGATAACGGCAGCGGGAGAAGCCCTGCCCTACGTGTAGAGGCGGCTTTTCATCCGGGATACGATCCAGAAGAAAAGGGCGGCACCGAAGTCCTGCCCTTTTGCGAGGCAATCCTTCCCCCACGCAATCAGTCTGCCAGCGCGGTGGCCGGAGGGGGCTCCCCTGGCTCCCGGGAAGGGGCTCCGCCCTTCCGGGCTGCAGGCGGATCAGGTTTATCGCGGGACGCGTGAAGTTTGCGCAAATCGCCCTTGAGCTTGCGGATCTCCGCGGTCTTCCGGAAGAGGAGCTCTTCCAGGCCTCCCTTGGCCTTGTTCAGGAAGACCACTTCCCCCCTGGTCTTGTCGAGTTCGCCGGAGGCGATTTCCAGCTTTTTGCCGGTCTCCTGACGAGCCACCTCGG
>DMYM01000287.1:2193-4051 GCA_003483645.1 Verrucomicrobiales bacterium | reverse complement strand
CCGGAGGAGCGTCCGTGGGATCTGTGACTGCTCAGGATAATCCGGGGCTGGGAGTAATGCGTGCTCCGGGAAATAACGGCCCGGGAGTGGTGATTGTGATGCTGGACCCGGTGACGGCACGAGTGTCCGTGGGACAGGGGAACCCGGCTGTAGGCGAAAATGGGGTGGCCGTGGCAGTCGTATCCCCGGACGTAACGCCGGGTATAGACCGGGCATCCACAGGAAGCACATCCGCTTCGGTAGGTTAGACAGGGAGACGAGTGTCCAGCTTGTGCACGAGGTGCGGAAATGAGGCCGGTGAGGGCCACGGCAGCAATGGTGAGGAGGATCTTGATCATGGATTCGAGCGGGGTGGTTACCTGCGGTTTGACCCCGGCCGGGGCGAATCTATTCAAGGAAGTTGCGATAAGAGAGCAAGTGGAGGAAGAGGGGAGGAGAACTCCCGGCGCAGAAAGAGTGGGCCGCCCTAATCCCTGAGCCTGTACAGCCGCTCAAGGGTTTCGAGCAGAACTTCCTTGGAACGGGGCGCACCGTGCAGGACCTCGTCATCACCGACGACCAGTTTTGGCATGGCACCGGAGCGGAAGATCATCTGTTTGAAATCCTTGATGCCGGTCTGGAGGATCTGATTGATCCAGGGATCCTCCAGAGCCCTGGCCAGTTCATCGTAGCCGACGATCTGCCCCACCGCGGCCTCGGCCACTTCCGGCGGGAGAACCGGGCGGGAGAAGAGTCGCTCATGGACCTCGGGCCAGCGTTCCGGATTGGCCCGCCACGCCGCGAGGCTCAGGCGGGCCAGCTCACAGGCATGATCATGATTGGTGAGGTCGGCGGGAAAGAAGGGATTGCAGTGGCGGTCGAGGGGGACCGGGAGAAGGATGATGCAGAAGGTGTCCGGGTGTGACTCCGTCACGAAATGGAGATCCTCGTGCATGTCCCGGCACGAGCTGCAGGTGTAGTCGAAGTACTTCACCATGACATGCTTCGCGCCGGAGGGGCCGAGGTGAGGCATGGTCACCGCGTTGTAGTGTTTGCGGCCCTTGAAGAAGGAGACCACCCGGCCCTCTGCCCTCTTCCCCTGGCCCCCATCACGCACCACCTCGGTGGTCCGGGCGTGGGTGTCAGGCTTGGGACCGAGGAGCTGGCCCAGGGCGAGGACCAGGAGGGCGGCAACGGCCCCGAGGGGCGTAAAGCGAAGGGGCGTCCGGGGATGCGGGGGCAGCTTGTTCAGCGAAAGCACCAGGACGATGGAGGTGAGGATGCCGATCGTGTGCATGGCGAGGCACCACGGACAGACAGCCTTGATGATGAAATAAAGGAGACCGATGAACCAGAGCGCGGCGCCGGTGAGGCAGATGGCGAAAGCCCCGTAGAGGGGACGGGAGGGCCGCCAGGTGGTGATGAGGAGCGCGAGGTAAACGACCCCGGCGAGGACACTGACGGGAAGACCGAGGAACTGAGACCACTCCGAGCCGAGGACGTTACGGCAGCCGGATCCAGCGCCACAGCCCACGATGGAGGTCGTCTGCCCGGTGAACTTGAGGATCCCGAGATAACCGCAGATCGTCAACCCGGCGAGGGCGAGGATGCGTAGGATCCAAGGGGACTTCATGGACGCAAGATGGGGTGGACGGATGGCCCCTCAAGGTCAAAATTCGGCCTTCACCGCCTTGAGCAACCAGGCCGCCAGTTCATCCGGGGGGTGCAGGCCGTGGGGGTGATGCCCCTTTCCCGGCTTTCGCCAGACCCTGACCGGAGCGCCGAGGGACTGGTAATTGCGGGCGAGGAGCTCCCCGTTCTCGGCGACCGGGACGACCTTGTCCGCCAGCCCGAGCACAAGGGCCACGGGCACCTTCTT
>DMYM01000287.1:0-1798 GCA_003483645.1 Verrucomicrobiales bacterium | reverse complement strand
GATTCCGTAGGCCTTGAGGCAGCGCTGCCAGTCGCCCTTGGAGAACTTGCCGTTTTTCCCCCCGGGCCAGGAGTTGAAATTGCAGACCGGGTTGTCGCCATAAAGGGCGGCGACCTTTTCCGGGTTTGCGGAGGCCCAGTTCACGATAATCAGTCCGCCCCGTGACATGCCTTCCAGGACGGGCCGGGCAGAGAGCCCCTGTTTTACCGCAAGGGCGTGAAACTTGTCCCACCGCTCCACGGCGGCGGGGGCGCCGAAGAGCCCGCCCACCTCGCAGTAGGCGAGGTGAAAGCCCTTGGCGAGGAGGAGGAGGTCGAGGGCGGGCTGGTGTCCCCAGAAGCGGGCGCGCCAGATCCAGGGGCTGCCTTCGGCCGGGGCCTTGGGTGTTACCACGATGCAGCGGGCACCGTCCCCGGGCAGGGGGAAGTCGAGGCGCTCATACCCTTGCCACTCGGAGCGTTTGCCCGCGGGCCATGCGGCGGTCGCAGTCGTGGCGCAGGCCAGGAAGAAGAGTGCAGGAAGGGAAGGCATACCTTGGACAGACGGGCCGGTCCCGGGTAGCATTTCCTCCATGCTTCGTCCCGTCCTATTTTCTCTCGCCCTCGCCCTCGCCCCCGCTCTTTCGGCTGCTGAGCTCACGGTCGCAACCTTCAACATTCGCCTGGCCGCCAGGGGGGACCTGGGGACCCGGAGCTGGAACGCGCGGAGGGGTCTGGTGGTGGAGACCATTCGCAAGATCAATCCTGATCTCTTCGGCGTGCAGGAAGCGCTGCCGAAGCAGATGGCCTATCTCGCCGAAGAACTTCCTGATTATCAATGGTTTGGGGTGGGTCGTGACGACGGAAAGAACAGGGGAGAGTATTCCGCGCTCTTCATCCGCAAGGAACGTCTGGAGCGGGATCCCAGGGAAGGGGGAACATTCTGGCTCAGCGACACGCCGAAGAAGGCAGGATCCAGGAGCTGGGGCAACCAGGTGACCAGAATTTGCACTTGGGCGCGACTGGTGGACAAAAAGACCGGCAAGGCCTTCTACCTCTACAACACGCACTGGGACCACCAGAGCCAGCCTTCCCGCGAGGAGGCGGGTCGTCTGATGGCGCAGCGCATCGAAGGGCGCAAGCATCCGGGGGAGCCGGTGGTGGTGACCGGGGACTTCAACGCCACCGAGACCAACCCGGGGGTGGCCTACCTTCTCGGCCGGAAGGTCGAGCTGGCGGGGGGAAAGACGCCGGAACAGTGGAAGACCCCCCTGCGGGAAACGTTTCTCGAACTCCATCCCGGGGTCAAGGATCGCAACACCTTCAACCACTGGAAGGGATTCGTGCCGGGCTCCCGCATGATCGATCACGTGCTGGTCTCCTCCGGCTGGAAGGCCAGGAAGGCCTGGATCGAGTACCATATGAAGGAGAAGATGGTGCCCTCCGATCACTGGCCGGTGGCCGCTGTGATCGAACCGGCCAAGTAGATGTCGAAAGGCTCCGTCTGATAGCCCCAAGCCGGGGGGTGAGCCTTGTCCCAAGGCGCTGATTCGAGGACAACGGGCATTAAATTATTGGTGGAGAATTATTTCAGCAAAGCGTATTAATGGGCGAATGGGATCACTGTTGACCACGCTGGGCATCGTGCTGGGGATCATTCTCCTCATCCTGGTCCTGATGTACAACGGCTTCGTGAGTCGTCGGAATCGGCTGCGCAACGCCTTTGCATCCATCGATGTCCAGCTCAAGAAGCGCTGGGATCTCGTTCCGCAGCTCGTTGAGACGGTCCGCGCCTACGCTTCGCATGAGAAGGGGGTGTT
>DMYM01000255.1 GCA_003483645.1 Verrucomicrobiales bacterium | reverse complement strand
CCAGGACCAATGTTGGATTTACCGGGGTGGCCTTCGAAAATGAGGGTGCCACCGTCAGATGGAACGCCTTGCTCCGGAATTACTCCGACAGCCCCCAAACCCGCAGCTGGCAGGTCGTCTTTGCTGACGGCAGCAGGAGCCAGCCGCAACCGGTCACTCTCGAGAAGAATTCCATGACCTCGATAAGCTCGGCCTTCCCGTCTGGAAGCAAAAGCCTGCGCGTGGTGCTTACCCCGGATGACTTCAGCCTCGACGACGAACTGCCGCTCGTCCTACCTCGTCCCAAGAGCCTCAAATACTACCTCCAGGTCTCGGAGAAGTACGGCAACATCGCCAGGAAGTTCGGCCGCTTCCGCAACCTCGAAGAGGTCAGTGACCCCGTCCAAGCCGATCTCTCGCTGGTCTCCTACGATCCACTTCTACCTGCCCTGCCCGGGGGAAACAGCATCGTCATGGTCGATGAGACGACTCAAAGTCTCAAGTATCTGCGCGGTGGCATCGTGGCGGAAAAACACCCGCTCATGGATGGGATCAACTGGCAGTCTCTGCTCGTTCGTGAGTCCATCCAGATCCAGCTCAACAAGACTGATGAAATCCTCCTCTGGCAGGGAAACCGCCCTCTCATTGCACTGCGCACCTCCGTCCTCCCGGAGGCACCAGAGAGCGCCAAACCCCAGCGCGTGCGTCAGCTGATCTTCAATTTCGACCTCACCCTTTCCAATGCCGAGCAACTCGAGTCAACTGCTCTCCTCCTCCACCGTTTCAGCCAGGGACTGCGCGACCGGAAAGTGGCCCTGGAAGTTCTCAACACCGAGACCGGCCAACCTCTCAGGATTGCCACCCACAGCAGTGCCCAGGCCACCCCCCTGAGCCTCACCCGGTTCGGAGCAGACGGTCGCACCCTGGAGGACGGAACCGAGATGATCGCCCTCACGCAGGCCCGGTTCCTGCAGGCACCTGCCCAGCCCGGCTTTTTCGAAATCAGGCAGGGAGACGAACTGCTCCTAGAGTCGGGATGCTACTTTGCCGATACCCGCGAAGCCGACCTGCGGGGCTGCCAATCTGATGATCAGATCGCGGGATTGAGCGGGAAGGCGGTAGAGCGCAACACCCGGGAGGACCATCTCTGGCGCCTCTGGGTAATCATCGTTCTGGTCTCCCTTCTCCTCGCCTGGCACTTCACCAAAGACCGCCCCAAGGACGAAGAAGAGCACCCTGCCGATCCATTACCCGTTACCAGCAGCCGATAAACAGCAAGCCGTGGTGCTTATCCTGCCGCGAATCTCCTCTCCTTCACACTCGCAAGCCGCCCCTCTTCTCAGCCCATACCCCTCCGTCCGCTTCCTCCTGAAATGCCCTTCGAAACTCCAGAGTGGTTCTTCCTCCTCGGGGTCTTCCTTTTCGCGGGATGGTTCTGGCCCCACCTCCAGCTCTGGCGACCACTGCGGGTCATCTCCCTTCTGACCCTGGTCCTTCTCCTCGCCGACCCCAGACTTGAAAAGGCAGAGGACAGCCTTGACCTCTGGGTTCTCCTCGACCGTTCCGAGTCGACTGAGGACCTTATCGATACCGGCCTTCCGGAATGGCATGAACTTCTGCTCCAGTCAAAACCCACCCGCAAGGACCAGCTCCTGTTCGTGGACTATGCCGCTGAGGTTCTGGAACAGGGCAGGGGTGACTCCGCCGTTTTCACCGGTAACCGCAAACTCACCCGCACCAACCTTGCAATCCAGAACGTCCTCGCCCTTGCCAATGCCGAGCGACCCACCCGGGTGCTTGCCTTCACGGACGGCTACGCCACCGAGCCTCTCGTAGAGGCCGCCGCCAAGTTAAAAGCCCGCGGCATTCCGCTCGACTTCCGGCTCGTGCGTGAGGAAACCACCAACGATTTCAGTATCGCGCAAATCCACACTCCCGTGCGGGCGCAGCTGAACGAGCCCTTCGTCCTCGGCATCACCGTACGGGGCTTCGAGGATGTCGACGTCCCCCTGCACATTCTGCGTGACGGCCACCCCATCGCGGAAAACGTCAAGGTCTCTCTCAAGAACGGCACCGGCAAGGTCGAGTTCACTGATCGCATTCCTGCAGTCGGATCCTACAAGTACAGCGCCCGCATTACGCCGCCTGACGATGCCCATCCGGGCAACAACACTGCAGAACGCTGGATCGAGGTGACGGGCGGCCCGCGCATCCTCCTGGTCACCAAGTACACCGACGATCCAGTGGCACAGATCCTCCGCCAGCAGGGCTTCACCGTGGAGGTCGTCACCAACTCCCTGGGACTGCAGGTTGGACAACTCTCCGGAACGCGCGCAGTCATCATCAACAATGTCCCCGCCTTCGAGATGCCGGGAGACTTCCTGGCCGCGCTGAACTTCTTCGTCCACGAACAGGGCGGCGGCTTCCTCATGGCTGGCGGCAAACAGTCCTTCGGCTCGGGCGGTTATTTTGAATCGGCGGTCGATCCCCTTCTTCCCGTTTCCATGGAACTCAAGACCGAACACCGGAAACTGGCTGTAGCCATGGCCATTGTAATGGACCGCTCCGGATCGATGGGGATGGCTGTCGCCCAGGGCGGAAAGCAGGTCACCAAGATGCAACTCGCCAACACCGGCGCCGCGAAGGCGATCGAACTGCTCGGAGCCCAGGACAAGATCGCCATCTACGCGGTGGACAGCGAACCGCATACCGTCATCAGGCTCAGCGACGTAGGCAACAAGAAGAAGCAGTGGATGATCGCGGCCCGCAAGATCCGCTCGCAAGGAGGCGGGATCTTCGTCTACCGCGGTCTCAAGGCCGCCTGGGACGACCTCAGGCAAACTGACCTGGGAACGCGCCACATCATCCTCTTCTCCGATGCAGCGGACTCGGAACAACCAGGCAACTACAAGCAGCTCCTCAATGAGATCACCAATAACAGCGGCACGGTCTCCGTTATAGGTCTCGGGACGCGCTCGGATCCGGATGCGGCCCTCCTTGAGGATATCGCCAAGCTCGGAAACGGAAGAATCTTCTTCACCAACAGGCCCCTGGAGATTCCCAAGCTCTTTGCCCAGGAAACCGTCACGGTGGCGCGTTCGGCCTTCATCAAGGATCCGGTCACCACCCGGAGTACCGGGCACTGGTCCGAGATCTCTCCCAAGCCGTTCGAGTTCCTGTCCGAAGTAGACGGCTATAACCTCTCCTACCCCAAGGAATTTGCCGCCACTTCGCTGGTTGCACAGGACGACTACCTCGGTCCTCTCGTCACCCACTGGAGGCGTGGGATCGGCCGCTGCATGGCGGTTTCCTTCCCGCTGGGCGGGGAGTATTCGGAGAAGGCCCGGTCCTGGGAGAGCTACGGCGACTTTATCCAGACCATTACCCGGTGGCTCATGGGTTTTGAAATGCCCCCCGGACTCGGCCTTCGGCATCGTCTGGAGGGAACGCGCCTCACCATCGACCTTTTCTACGAAACCGACGAGTGGGCCCGGCGCTTCGCCCAGACCCC
>DMYM01000336.1:4820-5023 GCA_003483645.1 Verrucomicrobiales bacterium | reverse complement strand
TCCTTCGCCAGCTTGGCGAGCAGGCGCTTTCGCACCACCGCATCTGCCTCTGCCAGCTTCCGGGACAGCGCTTCGATTTCCTTGCGCTTCCCGGCCACGTCCCCGCCGGCTGGCACGTTGCGATCGCCGCGGTGCACCCCCGCCAGGGCCGAGGCCATCTGGAAGTACTCCTTCTGCGCAATGGGATCAAACTTGTGATCGTG
>DMYM01000336.1:0-4517 GCA_003483645.1 Verrucomicrobiales bacterium | reverse complement strand
GATCGGATCAAACTTGTGATCGTGACAGCGGGCACAGTTCACCGTCAGCCCAAGAAAACTCTGTGCCACGGTGCCCACGAGGTCGGACATTTCATCCTCCCGCATGATCTTGCGCTGCTTGTCCCCCGCGGGCTTGAGCCCGTCAAAGGCCCCGCAGACCAGGAACCCGGTCGCTGTAATGGCACCGGGATTGCCTGGCTCAAGGACATCCCCCGCGATCTGCCACTTCACGAACTGATCGTAGGGCAGGTCCGCATTCAGGGCATCGATCACCCAGTCCCGGTAGGTCCACGCGTTGGGTCGCAACTGGTCATACTCGAAACCGTTGCTTTCGCCATAGCGGGCCACATCGAGCCAGTGCCGCGCCCAGCGCTCCCCGTAATGCGGCGAAGCCAACAGGACATCGATGTCAGCACTGGCCCCGGGAAGCGGCGGCAGGCCGGTAAGACCATAGTGGAGGCGGCGCCGGATCACCCGGGCGCTCGCTTCAGGGGCGGGATCGAGTCCCATTTCCTCAAGCTTGGCGAGGATGAAGGCATCGATGGGATTTCGCACCCAGGCCATATTCTTCACCTCGGGCAACGCAGGTCGGACCACGGGCTGCAACGACCACCAATCCCCTCCCGCCCGCTCCTCGCCCGGGAGGGGTCCCGCCAAGCCGAGCGCCACCGCCACCAAGAGCCATCCTCTCTGGAAACTCATCATTACGGGAGTGTTCACCCCTCCAATTCGCATGGCAAGGCAAAGGCTCACCCTCACCCCAAGAGATCACGGTTTCCTGCTACCGGAAGAGGGGAACGTTCGGTCCGGCCACGAGCGGATAGCAATCAAGGATGGTGCTCACCAGTTCCTGTTGCCCCTTCACCGTCGCATGGTTCTCCATGTTGCGCATGATCCGCAGGATGGTCAGGCGTGCCGGGAACTCCAGCAGGTGCTTGCCCGCATCGAATCCCGGGACCGTCATGATCAGCTCTCGCACACTGGTTTCCCGCCACCCTTCAAAGGGATTGATGATGATATCTTTTTTCGGAGCCCCGTCGGGGGCCATTCTTCCGTCGTACTTGATCATGTAACGGCCCGGGATTCCCAACCCCACGACAGGAAGTTCCAAGCGCCGGGAAACTGCCACCGCGATCTCCGACAGCAGGATGGGAAGTCCCTTCCTGCGTGCAATCACCCGATGCACCGAACTGTTATCGGGGTCCTGGTAGGTCATTGTGTCGCCCACCAAGCCGTATTGGTCCTTCAGGACCGAAACAAGCGCCGCCATGGCCCGGGCCGGCGGCCGGTCCTTCGGTTCAGCCTCCTCCCCAAGTTTCTCCCGCACTGCAACGGCCATCTTGTCGAGGGCTCCGGTGACAGCTTTCTTCTCCAGTTCGGGATCGAGAAAAAGAGCAACCGCCCACATCGCATGCTCCACCTTGAGATCGGCATCGGCCAGCTTGCCCATCTGCTCAAATTCTCCCCGGATAATCCGGGCCCGAATCCGCCTGATCAACTTGGCGGCCCGGACCCGCTTCTCCGGGGAGTTGCTCCGGGTTGCCTCCAGGAGCGCCGGGAGAGCAGGCTTTCCAAGCTCCAGCAGTTTCTGGTCAGCCCCCTGCCGCACCGTGAAGAGCTCATCATCCAGTCGGGCGATGAGCTCCGGGATCCCGGACGACGAACCTTCCCCGGCAGCGGAGAGGGTCACTCCCCCTAGGAGGAGCAGCACCACCCAGAGGACTGCCCGGCAGGATGCCACTTCTCTTGATCGGGGAACAGACATGGGTCGGGGGCCTTACTCCTTCGCTACAGGCACCACCGGAATCTCGGTTCCAGTTCCTGCCGCGCCTGCCTGAATGGGCTCCTGTATGCCCTCTTTTCGAGATGGTGCATATAAAAAGATTGCCCCTCGGATTCCAAATCCGGCCAAAGTTTTTAAGACTCCCTCTCCGGCCCGGATTCCTTGCGTGCGAATCGGCATTGGCCTTGCCTTGCCCCGGGCGGGTTCTAATCTCAATCGCTTCCCGGGGCATCCGGGCAGCCCGCCTTCATGGACCGCCTCTTCGTCGAAAAGAAACCCGAGTTCAACTCCGCTTCCGGTCCCCTCCTCAACGACCTCCAGACCAGTCTGCAATTGAGCGGACTCGAGTCCCTGCGCATCGTGCAACGCTACGACCTTGAGGGACTCGACCCCGCCCAATTTGAGGCAGCCAGCCGCCTCATTCTCTCCGAGCCGCAGGTCGACACCATCAGCCGCGAACTTCCTCTCAAGGACGATGAAGAATGGTTCGCGGTAGAGTATCTGCCCGGCCAGTTCGACCAACGCGCCGATTCGGCGGCCCAGTGCGTGCAGATCCTGACCCAGCAGCAGCGACCTCTCATCGCCTCTGCCCAGGTCATCCTTCTCAAGGGTTCCCTCGGTGAAGAGGACCTCTCCCGCATCAAGGAGTTCACGATTAATGCCGTCGACTCCCGCGAGTCACCCCTCCATCCACCTGAAACCCTCTCCCTCACCGCCCCTCCGCCCCCTGATGTCGAAATTCTCTCCGGATTCACGGAACGCGACCAGTCCGCCCTTGAGACGCTGCGACAGGAACTGGGGCTGGCCATGAGCGTGAACGATCTCGCCTTCTGCCGCGATTACTTCCGGGATGAGGAGCATCGCGATCCAACCATCACGGAGATCCGGATGCTCGACACCTACTGGTCGGATCACTGTCGACACACCACTTTCCTCACCAGGATCGAAGAGGTGACTTTCGACCCAGGTAGCGAGGCCGCGGAAGAGAGCTACCACATCTATCAGTCCACCCGCGCCAAAGTCTACCGCAATGAGGAGCGCCCCGTCACCATGATGGACATCGCCCTGATGGGAATGAAGGAACTTCGCCAATCCGGCGAACTCCCCAACATCGAAGTCTCACGCGAGATCAACGCCGCCAGCATCGTGGTGCCCGTCGATGTGGATGGCCGGGAGGAAGAATGGCTGGTGATGTTCAAGAACGAGACCCACAATCACCCCACTGAGATCGAACCCTTCGGCGGGGCCGCCACCTGCCTGGGCGGCGCCATCCGCGACCCCCTCTCGGGCCGCTCCTACGTCTACCAGGCCATGCGCGTAACCGGGGCCGGCGATCCACGGGTCCCCTTTGAGCAAACCCTTCCGGGCAAACTCCCCCAGCGCAAGATCTGCCAGATCGCCGCCCAAGGATACAGTTCCTACGGCAACCAGATTGGCCTTCCCACCGGGCAGGTCTCGGAGGTCTACCATCCCGGCTACGTGGCCAAACGGATGGAGGTCGGTGCTGTCATCGCGGCTGCTCCACGGGTGAACGTCTTTCGTGGCGAACCGGCCACCGGCGATGCCATCCTCCTCATCGGCGGCCGCACCGGCCGGGACGGAGTTGGTGGGGCCACCGGGTCCTCCAAGCAGCATACTGACACCGCCCTCGAGAATAGCGCCGAGGTCCAGAAAGGCGACGCCCCCACCGAACGCAAGATCCAGCGCCTTTTCCGCAACCCGGAGTTCGCGAAACGCATCAAGGTCTGCAATGACTTCGGGGCAGGAGGCGTCTCGGTTGCCATCGGGGAGCTTGCCGACAGCCTCGAGATCGACCTCGACAAGGTTCCCAAGAAATACGACGGCTTGGACGGAACCGAGTTGGCCATTTCCGAGTCACAGGAGCGCATGGCGGTCCTCGTCGAGGCTGCCGATATCGACTTCTTCATTGCAGAGGCGGACAGGGAGAACCTGGAGTGCACGCACGTCGCCAGCGTGGCCGATCATGGGCGACTCCGCATCAACTGGCGGGGCAAACCCGTCGTCGATCTCAGCCGGAGCTTTCTTGATACCAACGGGGTCCAGGGAGTCGGCAGGGTTCAGGTCACCGCACCCTCCGCAGATGGACCACTGGGAAACGCTCTCGATACCCTTTCCGACACAATCAGTCTCAAGGAAAAGTTCGCCGCCATCCTTTCTGACCTCAACTCAGCCAGCCAGAAGGGACTGGGAGAAATGTTCGACGGTTCGGTGGGCGCGGGGACGGTTCTCTGGCCCTTCGGCGGAGCAAGACAGGCCACTCCACCTGACGCCATGGCTGCCAAGATTCCCCTTCTGGAGGGCGAGACCGACACCTGCACCCTCATGAGCTGGGGCTTCAACCCGCGCATCGCGATGTGGAGCCCCTACCATGGTGCAATCTATGCCGTTACCGAGTCGGTTTGCCGGATCGTTTCCTCCGGCGGTCGCCTGTCCGACATCCACCTCACCCTGCAGGAGTACTTCGAGAAACTGCACGACGACCCGCGCCGGTGGGGCAAGCCCTTCAGCGCCCTCCTCGGTGCCTATCACGTCCAGAATGCCCTCCGCCTCGCCGCCATCGGAGGCAAGGACAGCATGTCAGGCTCCTTCAACGACCTCGATGTCCCGCCCACCCTCGTCTCCTTCGCGGTGGCCCCGGGCAAATGCAGCACCACGATTTCCCCGGAATTCAAGCAGGCCGGCAGCGTCCTCTCTCTCGTCAGCGTCCCGCGCG
>DMYM01000124.1 GCA_003483645.1 Verrucomicrobiales bacterium | reverse complement strand
TTCCGCCTTCAACTCCAGCAGGGTGTCTTCAATCTGGTCAATAATAGATGGCTGGATGCCCTCGGTCGGTTCATCGAGGATCAGTAGCTTGGGATCCAGTAGCAGAGCCCGCCCGATGGCGAGCTGTTGCTGTTCCCCTCCACTGAGCACTCCCCCCTTGCGTTTAAGCATGCCTTTCAGGGCGGGGAACAATTCAAAGACGCGGTCGACTTGTGCGCGAGCGGCCTTGCCCTTGACCACAATGCTTGTTTGAAGATTCTCCCAGACGGTAAGCCCCGGAAAAATATCACGTCCTTGCGGAACATAGGCAATGCCGGAACGCGCGCGTTCCGATGTCGGCAGACGATCCAATTGCCTGCCGTCCATGGTGATGACGCCGGACTCAGGACGAAGCAACCCGACAATGGTCTTGAGGGTCGTGGTCTTGCCCACTCCATTACGACCCATCAGACAAACCAGCTCGTTCTCAGGAACTTCCAGATTAATGCCCCTGATGATGGTCGATTGCCCATAGGCAACCACCAGATCTTCCAGCTTCAATCTCGGAGAACTCATTCAGGCGACGGTTGAGTGTTTACGACCGAGATAAACCTCGGCAACGGTTGGGTCACTTTGAACACTGTCCATGGATCCCTCCTTGAGGACTTTCCCCTGATGCAGCACGGTCACCTTGCGGGCGATCTGCCTGACGAACTCCATGTCGTGCTCAATGACGATAATGCTGTGTTTCCCCTCGAGGCTGAGGAGCAACTCCCCTGTCCTCCTGGTCTCGTCATCACTCATGCCGGCTGCCGGCTCATCAACAAGAAGGAGCCTGGGTTGCTGCACAAGGAGCATGCCGATCTCAAGCCATTGCTTTTGCCCATGCGAGAGTGTACCCGCGATCACCCTTTCCATGTCCTGAAGGCGAATGGTTTTCAGGATTTCCGCGATCCGATCCCTCGCCACCGAATCCAGCCGGAAAAATATTGAGGAGAACACCCCCCTGGACTCAGGTAAAGACAGCATGATATTGTCGTAGACGGTATGCTCCTCATATACTGAAGGAGTCTGGAACTTGCGGGCTATTCCCAGGCGGTTGATTTCATACTCGCGCAGCTTGGTAAGGTCATGGTTCTCCTCACCGAAGATAATCTTCCCGGTATCGGATTTTATTTTCCCCGTAATCAGGTCTAGAAAAGTTGATTTGCCCGCTCCGTTGGGTCCTATAATTGTCCTCAATTCACCCTTATCCATATAGAAGTTGAGTTCCGATATGGCCTTAAAGCCATCAAAGGACTTGTTCACATCTTCGACCGTAAGGATGAATTCCGGTAACTTGCTCATCAGGATGTTCCTTCGCCGCCCTCCTTGGGATCGACCTTCTTTTTGCGGGTTGCCATAAAGGCCTCAATCCAGTCCCGGCAAATCCGGAACCACTTGGGCAGTTTTTTGCCCAAGCTGGCGATGCCTCCCGGCAGGAAAAGCACAACGACCAGGAAAATGCCGCCCAGGATGAGGATCCAGGTGTTTTCATATTCCCTCTGTGCCCAGCTTTTCAGGGCATTGATCAGGATCGCACCGATGACCGGTCCCCATATCGTGCCGCGCCCTCCCACTGCCACCCAGACGACCACCCACAGGGACTCAATCGGCCTGAAGGCAACATCCCCGTTGATTCCCGTTGCCTGCGGCAACCAGAGTGCTCCGGCAAGTCCGGCCATAATTGCCGCCAGGGTAAAGATAAACAACTTGAAATTCTCCGTGCAGTAGCCCGAGAACCTCACCCTGTTCTCGCTGTCACGAATCGCCCTTTGAACTTTCCCGAAACGGGTTCGGGTCAGCGAAATCATCAGCGAAATCGTGGCGATAAGCAACAGGGCCGAGAGAACGAAGAACAGGAGTTCCTTGCCATTGGTTGAGGTGGCAGGTTGCGAGTAGAGGTTAGCTCCAAGGATTTTCTTGAAGCCGGTGAATCCGTTGTTCCCGCCAAAGGTAAATTCATTACGAAGAAAGAGAATCCAGGCCACAAAGGTAAGAGCCTGCGTCATGATGGCAAAGTAGACTCCGGTAATCCGTGAGCGGAATGCCAGGAATCCGAAGATGAGTGCCATTACCCCGGGAACCCAGATGACCGCGGCCATCGCAAACCCAAGATTCTCGAAAGGTTTCCAGTGAGGGGGAAGCTCTGTGTAACCCAGGAAGTCCATGAAGTCCGGCAGGGACGTCTTGTAAACGGGATCTACTCCGACATGTAACATCAGGTACATCCCGAAGGCGTAACCTCCGAGTCCGAAAAAGACGCACTGCCCAAGGCACAACAGTCCCGTGTATCCCCACAGCAGATTCAGGCTGGTTGCCAGAACCGCCCAGCAAAGATACTTGCCATAGCGCTGAAGATCATGATTGGCGATTGCCCCGTTGGAATAGATCAGCGGCACAATGACCAATGTCACAAAGGCCAATACCGCCAAAGTGATCAGGTGAGACCTGGGAAATCGTGATTCAACAAACTGCATGGGCTAATCGAGACTGCGTGACTTTGCTGCAAACAAACCCCCGGGACGCACCTGAAGAAAAACAATGATGGCGGACAAAACCATGACCTTCCCCACCACAGGACTATCAGACCATGCCTCAAGCATCCTGTC
>DMYM01000432.1 GCA_003483645.1 Verrucomicrobiales bacterium | reverse complement strand
CTCCCGGGCAGCCAGTTCGCCCTGCCCGACCTCCGAGGAGTCGGCCTGGGAGGACTCCGCAGAGTCGCCGCCGGTTTCCGCTCCCTGCTTGGCGGTCACCGTGCCGCGGTCAGGCTTGAAACTTTCGTCCCCACCGTCGGCATCTTTCCGGGGGCCTTCCTCAAGGGCGGGCGCACCCGGATCGAGGGGAGAGGAATCGGGGAGGTTGCCGGCGAGGGTCGAGGGTTCGCTGGCTGGCCTCTCCTCAGCCCGCGCTTCGCCCACGGCCTCGGCTGATCCCTGTTCCGCCTGACTGGCGGTCAGTTCACCCTTGCCGATTTCGGTGGCATCAGCCTGGGAGGATTCAGCCGTGTCGCTCGTCGTTTCGCTCCCTTGTCTGGAAGCAAGAGCGGAAGACGATTCCGGTTTGAACCTCTCCTCGCCCGGGGCGCCAGCCGGTTCTTTCTCGCCCTCGTCCAACCGGGGAGCCCCGGAATCAAGGAGGTCGGTCTCTGGAAGGTTGCTGGAAAGACCGGATTCAAGTTGGGATTGCGGAACGGACTCCTCGGCCTGGGCCTCTCCGACGGCGGAGGACGGGCCGGTGGTGGGTTCGGCCCGGGCCACCGCTCCTCCGGTTACCTCGGCGGCATCAGCCTGGTCGGGCACCGCGGCGTCGGAGATAGGGCCTCCATCTATTGGGTTTGTAGTAGTTGAAGCCGTGGCTCCGTCCGGAGTGAAGGCCTCGTTAGCCGGATTGGCGGGCTCGTTGTTGGGGTTGGGCTCGCCCTCGTCCAGTTGTGGGGCGCCGGGGTCGAGGAGGGCGGTCACCGGGAGGTTGGTGGAGAGGTCGGACTCCATCCGGGCCTCGGGAACGGATTGTTCTGCCCGGGCTTCTCCGACCGGAGAGGACGCTTCAGGGATGGGGTTCTGGGTCAGTTCTCCGCCTCCGACTTCGGCCTGGTCCGGCACGGCCGCATCTGAGATGGGCTCGCCCTCGGCTGGTGCGCTTGGGTTGGCAGTGAGCGCCTCGCTGGGATTGAAGGCCTCGTTGGCCGGATTGGCGGGCTCGTTGTTGGCGGCAGGGTCTCCTTCCTCGAGTTGGGGAATGCCGGTGTCCACCAGAGCGGACTCGGGCAGGTCCCGGCTCGGGGCGGAGTCGGTCACTGATTCGGGCGCTTCGCTTTCGCTGTCAGCCTCCCCCGTCGGGGAGGCGGGACCGTCAGCGACAGTGGTGGTCTCGATGCTTCCGCTGGATACCTCGGAAGCCTCGGCCTGGTTCTCGGCGGGGGAGTCGCTGGGAGCGGTGGCATGCGGTTCCTTACTGGTGGTGACCGGAAGGGCGTTGGCGGGATCAAAGGTGTCCTGGGTCGGGTTGGCTGGATTGTTGTTCTCGCTGGGATCGTTCTCTTCCAACTCGACCGGCTCGGCCTGCAGGGGGGAGGTCTCCGGAAGGGCAGCGAGCAATTCGGACTCCAGCGCCTCCGGGGCGTCCGTCTGGTCGGAGTCGGCCTGGTCGGCCTGAGCGGGGGCAACCTCGGCGAGCGGCGTGGGTGCCGGGCTGTCGGTGATGGTCTCCGAGGGTTGAATCTCGGCAGCATCGGCCGGGGTGGCTACGGCGGTATCCGCAACAGTTTGGGTTTCGCTGCGTTCGGTAGCGGGGAGGGGTTCGGCCGGAGTAAATTCAGTTTCCGCGGGATTGGGTGCCTCCGGGACCTCGGCGAGTTCCTCAAGAACCGGTTGATCGGGTTCGGGGAGCGCAGTCTCGGAGAGTTCGCTGAGAAGGGCGGAGGGTTCGGTCGGTTCCGCGACATCTTCAGTGGGATTGGCGGCCGCGGTCTTGACCTCGACTTCCATGGCCTGTTGCTGGAACTCGGCGTCGATGGGAACGGCCTGGGCGTCCTCCTGTGGTTTGAACTCCGGGATATCGAAGTTCGCAGCGGCCTTTTCCGCCTGGTGGGCAAGGTCCGGTTGCGTGATCTCGGCTTCTTCCGGAATGCTCTCAAGGGCGAGTTCCTCCTCGCTGAGGGCATCGATACTGACGAGGACGTCGGGCGGCGGATCGCTCTGTTGCTCGATTTCCTTGGCGATCACGAGGAGAGCGAAGAGGATGAGCAGAAAGAGGTGGGTAGCCGCCGACCCGGCCAGGCACTTGTGGAAGAGGCTGGTGATGTCACGCCAGCTCTCAAGGAGATAGATGAGGGCGATGAGGGCAGCGAGGGCGAGGAAGATCCACCAACCGATCGTGCCCAGGAGATCCTTGAACTGTTCCCAGCGGGAGAGGTTGGTGTAGCCGATCACCTCGCGGGTGGTGGAGCGGTAGAGTCGATAGTCGGTTCCTTCCCCGGTGGAGTCCGCTTCGTGGTCCGCGCTGAAGACGAGGTCGAAGCCATCCATCCGCACGGCGGGATCGGTTACGTTTCCGTCCTTGATATAGAGGTCAACCTTTTCGGGTTTGAGAGATTTGCCATCCACCACACGGCTGAAGTAGACCCCGTAGCCCCTGTTGCCGCGGCTGTCGCGATCGGAGGCGAGGAAGACATGTTCACCCCGCCTGGTGAGTGCGGCCTGCACATCGTGCTCCTTTGAGTTGAGGTGTTTTACAGCTTGTGCCTCGCTGAACCTGGGAAACTTCTGCTTTCCGGTCTCAAGCGCCATGCGTTCGGCGACGAAGATGTCTTCCTCGCGGGCCCCGGAGCGGTTGGAAGAGAAGTAAAGCCTGTTGTCGTCGGAGGAGACTGCGGGTCCGCTCTCGTCATCCTGAGAGTTGAGACCGTCGCCGAGTGATTGCACCTCCTTGCCGTTGGGCAGCGCGACGTAGAGGTCGTAGCCACCGGTCCCGCCCTCACGGTCGGAACTGAAATAAAGGTAGCGTCCGTCACGCGAGAAGGCGGGACCACGTTCATTGGACTCCGTGTTAAGCGACTTGAGAGGGGTGGGTCGACTCCATGTCCGGCCGTTCCAGTTAGAGAGATACATGTCGGCGTTCGAGTCCGGTGCCTGCCAGCGGACGAGAACCATCCGGGTGCCGTCGGGAGAGAAGGCGGCCTCGAGTTTCCCACCAGGCAGGTTGGGCGAAGGTGGAGCGGGATCCTTACTGTTCTTTTGAGGGCGCGCCGGTTCCTCGAAAAGATGGGATTCGGGATCCTG
>DMYM01000414.1 GCA_003483645.1 Verrucomicrobiales bacterium | reverse complement strand
GGGCGACCATGGCTGGCACCTCGGGGAACACGCGATCTGGGGCAAGCATTCCCTCTTCGAGGAGTCGCTTCGCTCCCCGCTCGTCGTCATCGCTCCCGGGCTGAAAAAGAACAACGGCACCCCAACCAATGCGATCGTGGAGACGGTCGACATTTTTCCCACCCTCTGCGACCTCACCCGGCTGCAACCGCCACCGGGCCTGGTGGGAACGTCCCTGCTCCTCCACCTGGAGAATCCTGCCGCTCCGGGCCGGACGGCCATCTCCTACAAGGGTGGCAGCGAAACCATCCGTACTGAGCGTTACCGGCTCGTCCGCCATTCCAAGGGCGATAAGGTTTCCCACCTTGAACTCTACGATCATGAAAACGATTCCGGGGAGATTGAGAACATCGCCGGAAGCCAGCCCGATCTGGCCGCCGCTCTCAGCAAGAAACTCGACGCCAAACTCAACTGATTATTTTCCATGAAACGTTTGCTTCTCTTCCTATGGGCCCTGAGCTCCGGACCCGGCACTCTCGGCGCGGCAGGCCTGCCCAACATCCTGATGATCGCAATCGACGATCAGAATGACTGGATCGGCTGCCTGGGAGGCCACCCGCAGGCGCGCACGCCCGCCATCGATGCCCTCGCCAGCCGCGGCACGGTTTTCACCAATGCGCACTGCCAGTCGCCCCTCTGTAATCCTTCGCGTACCAGCCTCATGACCGGTCTGCGCCCCGGCACCACCGGCGTTTACGGACTGGCCCCGTGGTTCCGGACCCTCCCTGAATTCGCCGGAGTGCTGACCCTGCCCCAGTACTTCGCCAGAGAGGGCAACTACCACACCGCCATGACGGGCAAGATCTATCACGGCCGCTCCGGGCGATCCGTCCAGGGCAGGTTCATCGAGTGGCACGAGGTCGGCCCCGGAGCATCCGGAAAGCCATTTCCGCCCAAGAAGCTTGTCAACACCCCGCAGCCCCATCGCCTCGTCGACTGGGGCACCTTCCCCCACAAGGACGAGGACAAGGGCGACTACCAGATCGCCAGTTGGGCAGTCGATCGCTTGAAGGCCTACGCCAGATCGGATCAGGAAAAGCCTCTCTTCCTCGCAACCGGATTTTTCCTCCCCCATGTCCCCTGCTATGCCACCCGGAAGTGGATGGACCTCCACCCGCTCGATCAAGTGAAGCTCCCGGTCGTGCAACCCAGCGACCGCTCCGACACGCCCCGTTTCTCGTGGTACATCCACTGGAAACTCCCCGAACCGCGCCTCAAGTTCCTGAAGGACGCCAACCAATGGGAGAACCTCACCCGCTCCTACCTCGCCTGCACCTCCTTCATCGATGCCCAGGTCCAGCGCCTGTTGGACACTCTCAAGGAAACAGGGCTCGGGAAAAACACCATCGTGGTGCTCTGGTCCGACCATGGTTTTCACATCGGCGAGAAGGAAATCACCGGCAAGAACACCCTCTGGGATGACGGAACCCGCGTGCCCCTCATCTTCGCCGGCCCCGGGGTGAAGGGCGGTCAGGTTTGCAGCCGGCCCGCGGAACTGCTCGATATCTACCCCACCCTCGTCGAGCTCCTCGATTTTCCCGCAAACAGGAAACTGGAGGGCCACTCACTGGTTCCGCAGCTCAGGAACGCCCAGGCCGCCCGCAAGTGGCCCGCGATCACCACCCACAATCACGACAATCATGGGATCCGCTCCGAAAACTGGCGTTACATCCGCTACGCCGACGGCTCGGAGGAGCTCTACCACACGGCCGAGGATCCCAACGAGTGGAACAATCTCCTCGCCCCCATCGGCGGCAAGCAGGATCCCGCCATGCGGGCCCAGGCCAACAAGCTCGCACCTTGGATTCCCAAAGTGAACCGCAAGCCCGCTCCCCGTTCGGCCCACCGCATTCTCGCCTACGACAAGGAGACCGGGAAGACGATCTGGCAGGGCGAGGAGATCAAGCCGGACGATCCGGTGCCGGAACTGCAGTAATGGGAACTCACTCCCACTCGCACAGGCTCTGCACGTATTCCGAAGACCCCGCGAACCATTCATCGAGCTGGGCCGGGTCCTTGAGCTGCTGGCCGCGCTGCCGTTCAACCACGAAAAACCCGCAGTTGGCTTCGGGCAGGATGGTAAGGTCTCCCCAGAGGTTCTCGACCTGGGCGACGGGGTAAACCGCTTCCTGGCCGTGCCCCCAGCGCTTCTTTACCTCCTTGATGGTGAGGTAGGTCGGCACGCACTCCGCCAGGTCGCGCACCGCCCTGGCCAGCCTGTCCTGATCGCTGGCCAGAACCTCCTTCCGCGTCAGACCGAGGAGCGCAAGATACTGGTCGAGGTCGATCCAGGTTGTCATTGAGTTGTAATACGAGAGCCCGAATTCGGACTCGGCATCGGGCATGGCAAGGCCTTCCACAAGGCGGGGCGTTCCATCGACACACGCCAATCCGCCCCCCCGATCCGCCAGGCGCCTCGTAATCACCTCAAAGGTCAATCCGTGACCGCGCTCGAGATGCCGTCCCAGGATGACCGGATCAACCGAAGCCCCCAGCGTATCCACATTATGGAGCAGCAGGGTCTTGAGTTGCGGGCGCTCTTCCAGGAGCAGACGCAGGGTGCCGTTCAACACGAGATTCGGGATCTCATAAAAGTGGCCCATCGGATGGAGGCACTGCTCGGGCAGGTTCCCGGTGTAATCACTCCCTTCCCCGCAGTTCCGCGCCCAGTCGATCAAAGCGGCACGAGCCGAGTCACGGATCTTCTGTTGCTGAGCATCGAGCTGCTGCTGGGGCGTCTCCTCCCATGTAAACCGCAAGTCGCGCTCAGTTGGCACCATCCGCAGTCCCACCGTGCGGCCCGGGGAGAGGA
The DNA here is from genome assembly GCA_003483645.1 of Verrucomicrobiales bacterium. Lineage (GTDB taxonomy): Bacteria > Verrucomicrobiota > Verrucomicrobiia > Verrucomicrobiales > Akkermansiaceae > Roseibacillus_B. The sequence goes on along the minus strand of DMYM01000414.1, from coordinate 1,208 downwards.
AAAGCGGACCATCGTAGTGGTAGTTCGAAACGCTCTCCAGAAACCTGCTGGTAGGGCCATGAGTCAGGTAGGACGTCGTGAAGATGTGGGGCAGCGGGACCCCGTGCTCCCGTGCCGTCTTGCGGGACTTGGCGAGATGGACTTCCAGGAAGGTGCGGTAGCTCCCGTTCAGCGGGGCGAAGGGGTTGAGGGCCTTGCAGGTCCCCGCTCCCCCGGTCCAGCGCGAACCCGCCCCCGCTGCCAGGGTAACCACTGCCACCTCTCCACCCGCCAGCGCTTCTGCCCCCATCCGGCAGGCCTCCTCCGCGCCCTGATCAACAACTGAACAATCAAGAACGTCATCAGCGACCACATCCTCAATCCGGGTCGTGGGAGGAAGACGATTGCTCAGCATCCCGATCCGGCCGGCCCGGACGCCGGCCCGGATCCCTTCGTGAACGTTGTGATCGAATCCGTTTTCCTCCATGAGCCGCCTCAGGCCCCCGCTCTCCACCTCACCCCTGTCTGCTCCCTTCCCGCCTTCGGAGGGGGCCTCCTGCAATCGATGATAGGACTCCGGGAGCTGCATCCCGCCCTCCAGCAGATCAGCGCAGGTGCCGGTATGGTTGATGGAAAACTCATAGACCACCGGGTTCATCCCAAAGGACAGGGCGGCCTCCAGCTGATCCTTGGTCTCTTTCATGATGCGGGCCATTGCCTTCTGGGCCTCAGCCTTCCGTTCCGGCGCAAAAATGAATCCCATCCCGCCCCCTGACATGCCTCCCAGCATCCAGAATCCCCAGAAATCCCCTTCGAACTCCTGCTCCGCCCGCGCAATCAGTGTCTCCGTGAACAGGTTGGTGGCCCAGGGAATGATGCTCTGGATCGGGCCACGAAAGTTACGGGTGGTGGCCCGGCCAAGGGCCTTGATATCCCCTTTCTGCAGGGCGTCCACCAGTTCATCCAGGAGGGCGAGCGCCTCCTGCCGGCCTGCCCACTCCACCGGAGAGCGCAGGAGATACTTCTCTGTCACCATCTCGAGAATGGGTCCCACGTCTTGCGCCATCCCGCCATGCACAAGCACCAGCGAGTTCTGGAGCGCCTGCCGCGACGACTCCGGGATCTCATCCTCCCCGAAGACATGATGGACCGGCAGCAAGCACCCGCGCGAAACATTGAACTCCGGATCGTCTTCCTTCGCCGGCACTCCCGTAATCAACTTGATCCCG
>DMYM01000235.1 GCA_003483645.1 Verrucomicrobiales bacterium | reverse complement strand
TTCCTGCACCCTGATACCGGGATGGGACTTCCGATGTCGCTTCCCCTGCATCCGGCAGTGTGGTAGGGCTCCAGAATCATGAAATCGCTCCCTGTCTTTATCCTGCTTTCCCTTGTCAGCGTATGGGATGGGTTTGCGGCGAATCCGATCACCAACATGAGGAGTCATTACCTCCTGGTTACCCAGAAGCGCGCGGTGGACCGCATCTACGATCTCAGCGATCCCACCTGGAATACGTCCAATGACACGGGCTGGGACAGCATTGGGGGAGAAGGCTGGAACGGGAAAGGTCTCTACAACCCGAACGACGGCTACATCATTTTCGGCAAGGCACAGGGTCAGGCTGGCGGATACAGGACTGTCCTTTCTGATTTGCTTGCCGGTAATCCCAGGTCAAGCAACGTCGACAACGGCTGGATGTATGACACCCGCAGAATGTTCCTCGGCGGCGACGGGCAGACCTGGGGCCGGTATACCGGGACGCTTGAATTTGGTGATTATGATCAGGACACTAACCAGTTCCGTTCACTGAATCCGTTTGTGCTCAGGGACACCTGGTATAACCCGGGCGGGAGTCACCACGGCCAATCCTACGGGCGAGTCTTTTACAATGGAGCACTCGACGGTCGCAAGGGTGGCCTTTACGCTTCCTGGCACGGGGGCGGCATCCTTCTCTATGACTGGGTCAGCGATACCCCGAACGCGCAATGGGGACCGGGAAAACTGACCGGGCACACAACCTCGAATTGGACCGGGTTCAATTTTGCAGTTGACCGCAACGGAATGGCTTACGGTGGCCCTGGCGATCAGCCCCATGTCTACAAGATCAACCTCAACGTCGTTGGTGGTGACACCTTCGTGGGATCTGTTCCCAATGAGCCGCGCGGTGGCGCCAGGGTGATTGGCAATGACAGCGGTGACATCGAGGTCAATACCGAAGGCACCACGCTCTATCTCTGTGGATACATTATCGGCGGCCCGATAAGCGGCAAGAAGTGGTATGGCACAATGGACGTGGCCACGGGTATTTACACCCCGGTGGCGGACAACGCCAACCTGCCCGACGCCCTTGGGGCCCCGGACAGGTGTGGAAAGTTTACCTATATCGACCTGCGGGGGACGGGGCCCGTTGAGTCGCTCGCCATCACGGCGGTCAATCGCGATCGGGTGACCGGGGAAATGACGATCACCTGGAGTTCGAACCCGGGCCAGATCTACCTGGTCGAGTCCTCAATTGACCTGGCAGTTTGGCTGGAGGTTGATGACCGTGTCCTCAGCGGCGGGGTGTTCACCAACTTCACCTACGTGCCGGGTGCCGACCATCCGGTCAGGTTTTTTCTGAGGGTGCATGAGCTCTAGGCGGAGCGCATCATTAAGAAGGGGAGGAAATGAAGTCGGAGCGGTGCGCGTTGGCGCGTTGGCGCATTGGCACGAATAGGGCGAGAAATCGGGTGGTGATGAGGGCAGCAGACTTAGTCACTTCCCTCCAGGGCCACCCACGCGCGGTTCTGGTAGCTGCATTTGCAACCGGAGGACGCGTCCGGCACGAGAACCAATCCCCCGACCGGCAGGGCATTGATCCAGCACCCGGGGCGGAGTCCGCCATAGTTCTCGGTGCCGACTTTACGAGTTAGATCGTAGTAGCCGAGCGTGCCCGACCGGAAGACGAGAAGATTGCGCGATCCTGCCACTTGCCCGCATCCGTAAGATTTGGGCACGTTCATCGCTACCGGCTTCCCGGAAACCAGGTCGAGGGCCGCCGGGTGAGCTATGATCGTATCGTAGTTGATCAAGGGGCGGGTGGAGTAGTTGGTCGTTCTCTCCCACAATCGGTCTCCGACTCCCGCACGGAAGGCTGCGATGCGGCCACCAGTTTCCGAGGGAAGGCGGAACCTGGTGGGCTGATAAAACATCAAGAGAGTGTCGTGACGTTCGCTGAAGGCCAGGGTTGTACCGAAGATGTCGTCATCGGATTCCCAGAGCTTTTCGCCCGTCTTCGCGCTAAAAGTGAAGAGCTTTCCGGTCGGATGCCCGGATGACTTCTTGCCTGGCGGGCCCGTGAGCAGGTCCCCCGGCGCAACCGCCCGGTCGATCAAGTGCACCCGGCCGGCGCCAATCGCGATCGCGTTGTGACGGATGGATTCCTTTGCATCGTATCGCCACAGCAACTTCCCGGTCCCGGCCTCGAGCGCAAAAAAGGAGCTCGATTCCGAAAACTGCTGACCCATTTCCTTGTCCGCACGGATATAGGCGTGACGCACGATATGCTCTTCGTTTGCCGCCGAGCCATAGAGCACGCCATCCTCAAAGGCCACATAGCCCCAGGCCGCGACAGTTCCGTCTGGGCTCTTCGGCGTCCCATAGGTCGCCACAAGCTTCCCGGTCGCAGCCTCGATCCGAAAGCACTTGGTGCCATTGCGAAGAAAAACATTGCCGCCCCCGATGCAGAAATTGCTACCAGTCACCGCAGTGCCGGCAAGGTGATCAGCATTGTAGGCGGCGAGCACGCCCTTCTGCTCAAAACGCCAGAGCGGCAGCCCATTATAGGCATCCACTGCGATCAGTTCGTCGAGCCCTTCCACGATCAGCCGCCCCTCGTGGAAAAGCGGAGACGGCCCACGACCGTGGCGCTGCGGAAGACTGAGATCGATGTCCCGAAACCAGACCGCCGTCAACGGCCCCTTGATCGAGTCCGTCGAGCAGAGAGTGTTGGCCGGATTGGAATATTGATGCGGCCACTCACCGGCATTCGCGAGCGCACCCCGAGTGTGAACAGACATTGCACCCGGGCGGCCCAAACACACCACCCCCCCGAACGGTCGCTGCAGACGCTGCGCCTCGGAGGCATTCACCACCTCTGCCCCCGCCTCGAGGGATGTGCTGGAGACCACCAGATTGGCAAAGTACTTCGGGAAGGACGACTTGGAAGGATCGCCCACATGCACGCTCACCCGCGCCCCCAGGAAACCGGCGGAATCGAGATTCTTGCGCGCCAGGGCGGCCTTGGCTGGATCGGGATCGATCGCAACTACCAGAAGATCGGATTGCCTCGCCAGTTCATAAGCCAGGCGCCCATCGCCACAGCCAAGATCCACACAGTAGCCCGCGGTGATTCCAGTTCGCTTGAGGATCTCGGCGGCCGCCTGCGAGATCGCCTCATTCTCGCCGTAGGGTGCATCGACCGATTCTGACCGATGAAGGACTGGTTCGCCGTTCTTGGCAGCGAAGCAATGCACCGCTCCACTGGCGGTACTCACAAACAAGCGGCCGTCCGAAACGGCCAGCCCATGGGCCACGTCGTCGACTTCGGCGGACCAGATCGATTCCCCATTCT
>DMYM01000285.1 GCA_003483645.1 Verrucomicrobiales bacterium | reverse complement strand
CGCGGGTCGACAACGTCCGGGAGTTGCTGGAGTATGCCGACGGGCTGATTGTGGCGTCCTCCCTGAAGGTGGATGGAGTTCTCGCCAATCCGGTGGATGTGAAGCGGGTCAGGGACTTGAGGAAGGCGATGGGGTGAGTGGCCCCCCGGTTCAAGGATGCGGATGCGACGCATCAGGCTCCGGATTCCTCTCAGGTGCGAGGGGCCTTTCGATCAATCAATCCGCTGGAAACGGATTGGCGCTCGAGCGCAGGGCGATCTCTTCCGGTGGGTAGAGGCTGGAGGGGTGGTCTGCGCCGTGGCCGGAACCGGCGGCAAGGGCCAGCCGGGCAGGTGAGAGGCGTACCACGGAGAGGCCGAGGGAGGCGCTCACGGTAAAGAGGAGGGCGGCACCGACCAGGAGAGAATGCTTGGCCCGGCTGCGGCAGACCACCCGTTCGACACGGGCGCGCAGGGGAGCCCGGCCCGCCATGGCGAGGGCGGCCTGGGGGAGTGCACCGGCTTCCGCGATGTCGCAGAGGGCCGTGGCATAACGGTCAGGGTCGGCTCCCACCGCGATAACCTTGGCATCGCAGGCAAATTCGCACTGGGCCATGAGGCGGGAGCGCAGCCACCATACGAGCGGGTTAAACCAGTAGACCAGACAGGCGCATTGGGCGGCCAGGTTGGTCCAGAGGTCGCGGCGGGCCACGTGTCCGAGTTCATGCAGGAGCACCATGCGCAGGGTGCCTTCGCTCCAGCGGATACTGCTGGAGGGGAGATAGACCACCGGGCGGAAAAGGCCGGCGATGAAGGGTGACATTCCGTGTGGATGCAGGCGCACCCGGATCTTGTGCCGCAGGCCCAGCTGCAGGCGACAGTTTTCCACGATGCGCTCCATTGCCGGGTCTCCGGAATCGATCGACTTGGCTCGCCAGCGATTGAGCGAAACGAAGTCGGCTGCCAGGCGCAGGGTGAAGAGGAGAAATCCCCCCATCCAGAGGAGGGAGAACCATGATATGGTTGCGGAGACTGTTCCAGGTTGCTCCAGCCCCGTCAGGGCGGGAAGTTCCACCGTCAACTTGGGCAGCCGCGCCAGGAAGGGCAGGGCCAGAAGCGTGAGGAGGCTGCCCAGAGTCAGAAGCGGAGACTGGGCCGGGTCCCGGCGACCGGTCAGCCAGACGGCCAGAACCGCGAGAAGCGAAAGAGCGGCACTGGTGAGAAGGAGAGACATGGTCTGAAAGGGTGGTCGCTGGTCAATAGGCAGAGCGTCGCCGGACCTACTTTTGCCTGATCAATTCCCGGATGCCGTCGATTTCCTTCTTGCTGAGCTGCTGGTCGCGTGGATCGAGCAGAGCGGCCACCAGGTTTTCCGGCTTCCCTTCAAAAAATGTGCGCAGGAGGCTGTCGAGGGCCGTGCGTTTCGCCTTCTTCGGGGACTTGGCCCGATAGACGTAGCGCCGACCCTCCTTCGAGTGGCTTGCCATATCCTTCCCCTCCAGGGTGGCCAGCAGGGCCCGCACTGCCGAGTAGGACGGCGGATCGGGCAGGTTCTCCTGGACTTCCTTGGCGGTGGCCTGGCTCAGTCGGTAAAGGATCTCGAGAATCTGGCGCTCGCGGCGCGAGACTTGCCCTTTCTCCAAAAGGTTCATGAGGCCACTCTAAGCTTGTGCTATAAAACCCGCAATAATAATGTTGGAAAAACAGCATAAAACAATTGACGACTGGAGTTAATTGCTGTTTTTATAGCATATATGAAAGCAAAAACGTCCCGATGGCGGAATGGTTGTTGGGGATTGGGGCTGGTGTTGGGATTGCCCCTGTTTCTGAACAGCTGCGCCTCCTATGAGGGAGCGGCGCCCGGTGCCGTTCAAGAGGAGACTTCCCGGAACCTACCGGTGGGGGACTCGTCGAAGCATCGGTCTTTGGGCTCCCCCGGGGATAATGCCCTAGCGGCCTCGCCCGAGTATTTCCGCAAGCCGGCCCCGCGCCCGGGGTATGCCACTTCGTGGGGATCCTCCCTTGCCTCGCGCATGACCTACACGAGTTTCCGGCGGTCGAACGACACCCCCCACGGGGGCATCACCAGCATTTACTACAACGACAAGCGGGGAGTAGAGGAGATGACTAAGAGGGCCTACTACACTTCGACAGGAAGAAAGCGGGCCGCCAATGGCCTGGTGGAGTGGGGGATGCGGAGCGGCTTCGGGGTCATGCGTAACTACCATGCCGATGAAAAGCGCTATGTAGTTGGTCGGAAGAATGCGAGGTATTCCATCTCAGTGAAGAACAACTCGCGTTCCCGTCTGGAGGTGGTGCTGAGTGTGGATGGTCTGGATGTAGTGGACGGAAAGCCCGCCAGCCTGAGGAAGCGCGGCTACATCGTGTGGCCGGAACAGACCATCGAGATCAGGGGTTGGCGGTCCAGTGAGAAGGAAGTGGCATCCTTTGTGTTCTCCCCGGTGGCCGGCTCCTACTCCAATCTCAGGCACGGGGAGACCCGCAACGTGGGTGTGGTGGGGTTGGCGGTGTTCACCGAGAAGGGAATCGATCCCTGGAGCGGCCGGGCGGAGGACGGGCACAATCGCTTCGCGGCCTCGCCTTTTGCTGAGGCCCCCATGAGCCGCGCGCGTTAGCGGCGCGGCGCCCCGTGTTTCATGGTCTGTCTTCCGGGACTCATGTCCCCGGTCTTGTTTCCGGGACCGGATCTTCCCTGGTCTCATAGAGCATGAAGCCGCGGCGCTGGTAGTTGAGCAGGGCATTGGGATGGTCCTGATCGCAGGTGTGCAGCCAGACGTGGTGGACCGCCCCGAGGGTCCAGGCGTAGCGCATCACCAGTTCGAGAGAGGCGCCACCCAGGCCCTTGCCAAGGGAGGGGCCGAGCAGACCGAAACTCAGGATTTCCACGTCGCCCTCGCGGTTGATCAATTCCCCGTAGCCGATGTCCTCTCCATCCATGACGAGCACCACGGTGCTGACCGGATTGGCCTTGAGGTAGTCGTCCCAGCGCCGGGTAGTCCATTCCGCGCAGGCAGTCCAGTTCCAGGCTCCGCCCACGTCCTTGTAGAAGCGCTCGTTCACCGCGCCGTCGGGCGGATCGATGACGCGAAGGCACAGGCCCTCCCTGGGGGCGGCCGCAACGAGGCCATCCGGCGATGTCATCTGCAGGTAGTAGGTCTTCATCAGGCTCCAACCGGGCTGGACGATGTGAGATCGAGCGGAGGATTGCCAGCCTCGTGGTTACAAAGGCGGGATCTGCCTTCTCCCCGTTTTGATTTTTTGATTTTTGGGCTTTCCCACTTTCCAGCCTTCGGCTTACGATGGCCGTCCACTCCCCGGGCGATCGCGGGGGTTTCGTTTCGGCGGGAACCTCGAGGAAAGTCCGGACACCACAGGGCAGCGCGCCTCGTGAAAGCGGGGGCCGGGTCGGTGCAAGCCGACCCGGACGGAAAGTGCAGCAGAAAGAATACCGCCCCGAGTTTCGGCAAAGGGTAAGGGTGAAATGGTGGGGTAAGAGCCCACCGCTCCGAGGGTAACCGAGGAGGCACGGCAAACCCCGCGTGGTGCAAGACAGAACAGGGGAAGGGCTGCCCGCCCGCAGCATTCCCGGGTATTAGTCGCACCCCGCTCCGGCGGGGTCCACCCGCTGTAAGGCGGATGGAAGAGAAATGATCGCCACCCCACGCGGGCCGCAAGGTCCGCCGAGGGGGACAGAATCCGGCTTACAGGGGAGTGGACCCTCCCGGGGTCCTCTGTCCCGGGCCGGAAGGCGGGGGCAGACTCGGACTTCCGGTCCATGCCTCAAATCCAGATTGCGCCTTGCGAATTGTGGACTTAACTAATCCCGTGTCTGAGTCGGCCGAGTTCCTCTTCAAGTCGCGGGATCTTCCGGAGGCGCTGGGGCCCATGACGGTGAAGGAACTGCGCCAGGGTCTGCGGCGGGGCATGTTCATTTATCCCTTCATCGGGATCCATGTCCTGGCGGTGGTGGCCATGGCGGCTGAATTCAAGATGCAGGAGGTCGAGAAGTTCACCGAGTTTGCCGGTGTGCTCAACCTGCTCCTCTTCCTTCCCGGCGGGATGTTCTCGGGAGTTTTCTGGGCGGTGACTGGAGCGGTCTGCCTCTTGTTCATGCCGCTGGGCGGACTCGCCCTCATGGGGCAGGAGCTGGAAGAGGGCAACCACGAGCTTCTGCTCATGACTCCTCTCTCACGCTGGAAGGTGGTGCGCGGAAAGTTCCTTGCCCTCTGGGGTCTCTGCCTGCTCACCTTCTCGTCCCTCCTGCCCTACCTCATCGTGCGCTATCTCATCGGTGGAATCGATGTCTGGCGTAACATCGCAATGGCACTCACAGTCGTTCTTTTCTCCGGGATGATGGCGGCGGGGGCGATCGGATCCTCTTCCTTTACCAGGATTGCGGCCCGGATTGGGATCCTCATCCTCTTCATGGGATCCATGCTGTTTTCCCTGGGCACAGTGGCCCTGGCAACTGGAGTGGTGACCAAGCACGCGGGAGTGATCTTTCACCTCAACACTCTTTCGGCGGCCTTCTGTTACCTCACCTTCGGGCTGGCCCTGGCGCGCTCGCGGATTCGACTGGTAGTGCACCAGTATGAGATCAAGCCGAGCTGGATGATCATCGGCCTTCTTATCTTCACGCCCTTTGTGGTCCTCATGGCGACCTTCATGACGTTTTTCCATGCGGGAGGAGTGGGGTTGATTGGAATGGGCCTGCTGGGATGGTTTGCGGACCGGAGTCCCAAGGCGCCCAAGTGGGTGCAGGCCCCGGCGGCCAATATCCCGGGGATGGCTCCTCCGACTGGTGTTCCGGGGTCGCAGCCACCAGCGCCGACTGGAGATCCGCCCCCCCTGCCCCCCGGTCCGGGTCCCGGTGCCGGGGAAGAAAAGGAAGGGGAATAGTAGGGATTTTCCCCCTGCGAGGGGCAGGGATGGAGCATCCGTGCCCGGGAGGGAGGGTTATCATTCCTCTCGATGTTCTGAAATAGAAGAATCGATTTCCAGTGAGAGGCCACTTGGGCTAGGAACTCTCTTCGTGCCAGAGGCGGATCAGGAAGCGGAAGTGGAGGCAGGTGGCCACGAGCCGGACCGGCGGAACTGGATCTCGTTCTGGAGCCTGATGGGCCTCCAGGCCCAGAATGCCTTCAACGACAAGGCCCTCCAGTACACCCTGCTGCCCCTGGGAATCTGGATCGCGGCCGGCGCAGGGTGGGCGGCGTATTTCCCTCATGTGCTCAGCTTGCTGATCCTCTCTCCCTTCATTCTCTTCGCTCCCATCGCGGGATGGGCCAGTGACAACTTTTCCAAGACCCGGGTGATCCGGCTCACGGCTTGGATGCAGTTGACCGTCCTGTTCGTGGTGATGGGTTCGTTCGGCCTGAAGGAGCTGTCGCTGGGAGTCATCTGTTTCTTCTTCCTGGCTCTGCAGTCAACCATTCTCAGTCCCGCCAAGTTGGGCATCATCAAGGAATTGGTGGGTTCGAAGCGCCTGGGATTTGCGAGCGGGGTGATGGAGCTGTTCACCATCCTCGCGATCCTGATAGGGCAAATCGCGATCAGCTTCTGGTTCACCGGCCGACTTGACAGTTCGGGCGACGGCTGGCGAGCCGGTCTCTTTCCCATGTTGATGGTGACCTTCGGTGCAGTTGTTACCCTTGTGATGGCCTACTCGATTGAAGTCGTTCCGGCACAGAACAAGGTCCTTTTCAGGCGGTCGATCATCATCAGTCACTTCAAGCAGCTCGGAGATCTCTTCCACGCCCGTCCCCTTCGGCTCAGCGCTCTCGGCGTGGCCTACTTCTGGGCGTTTGGAGCGATCGTGCAGCTGGTCTCGATCCAGATCGCGCGCGAACTCTACCCCGCGGGTGACTCCTACTTCGCCAGCTCCTCGGCCTGGATGATGCTCGCGGCGGGAGGGGGGATTGCGGTGGGCAGCATTCTCGCGGCGATGATCAACAAGCAACACATCGAGCTCGGACTCCTTCCGCTGGGTGGGATCATCATGACCATATCGGCCCTGCTACTCACTTTGACGCAGCCGGAAACGGCCTTCTTTTATGCTACCCTTGCTGGCACCGGATTTGGGGCGTCCTTCTTCTTCGTTCCGGTAAACGCCTTCCTCCAGGACGAGTGCGATCCCAGCCAGCGGGGAAACACCCTGGCGGGGTCCAATTTGCTGAACTGCCTTGCCATGTTTGGCGCGGTGTTACTGCAGCTGCTGCTCATCAAACTGGGCCTGAGTTGGCAGCAGCAGTTCCTCCTGATTGGCATCACGGTCTGCGCGGCCACCTGGTACGTCATGCGCCTGCTTCCCCGAGCCTTCCTGAAGCTGCTCACCATGAGCACCCTGCGCGCCATCTATCGCATCGAAACGATCGGGGCGGATCGCATGCCGGAGAAGGGCGGCGTCCTGCTGACCCCGAATCACATCAGCTACCTCGATGCCCTGATCCTCACCGCCGCCAGCCCGCGGCCGGTGCGCTTCCTGATGGTGAGTCACTACTTCAAAAAGCCCCTGGTCGGGAAGGTTGCCAAGCTCTTCGATACCGTCCCGATCTCCGGCACGCGTGCCAAGGATGCCATCAAGGTCGCAGCCGAGTCCGTGAGGGAGGGCAACGTGGTCTGCATTTTCCCGGAGGGGGAATTATCCCGCAGTGGATTCATGGGTGAATTCAAGCGCGGCTTCGAACTGATCGCCCGCAAGGCGGACTGCCTCGTGCAGCCGGTCTACCTCGATGGTCTCTGGAAATCCATTTTCTCCGCCGAGCGCGGAAAGTATTTCTGGAAGATGCCACGGGCCATTCCCTTCGGGGTGCGGGTGGCCTTCGGGGAGGCACGGGCCGGGCAGGACTACCGGGCCAGGGATATCAGGCGGGAGCTCAACAGCCTGGCGGGAGAGGTCTTTGCCCGGCGCCGCGAATCTGCCGGTAAGGTGAAGGAGTTCCTCCTTCAGCAGAGCAAACCCGGGGACCGGGCTCTCCTCTGGGTGCACGGGGGACAGGTCTGCTCCTGCAGTTGGGGGGAGGTGCTGAACCTCCTCGATCAGGGAGGAGATCCCGCCCGCGTGGCGGCGGGTCATCCCGGCGCGCAGCAGTGGCTGGAGGATTGGCTTACGCTCGACGAATTGAGCGAGCGGGAATGGCGCGGCCTGTTGATCAATGCCCACCAGCTGATGGATCTCCACAACCTCGGAGATGGGAAGGCGGCGGTGACTCTCGATGCCTCAGCCTCACCGGCGGTGCGCCGGGTCTGGGGGATGCTCCTGCCGGTCCTTACCCGTAGTGAGACCGTTGTTCTCGGGCCGGAGGATGGACCTTCCGAACTGGGGGTCCTGCATCGGGAAAAGATCGTCCTGCGTGACCTGGTCGGGACGACCCGGATGCGCGAGGTCCTGCAGGAGGCGCAAGCGGAGGGCCATTCCATGGTGCTCTACCAGTTTGGGGGAGGACCGCAGCAGTCTGAGGATGCCGGGTGCGGAATCTTCGCGGCTTATGAAACAGCGGGCCGGGTGCTCAGTTTTTCCATGCCACCCGATCCCATCATCCTTAAGGGCGACCAGGCCCACCCGGGCTGGCAGGAGAATGCCTGTGGCCGTCTGCTCACCGGATTCGTGGTGCGTAGCTGCGAGGGGGGAGTGGAAGTGAGTGGCGAGATGCTTCCCGAGGCCATCGAATTGCCGGGCTGGTCGGAGGACGAGCGGGGATTTCTCTCGCAGTCGTGATCGTGGCAGGGAAGGCGAAGCCCTGTCCTGCCAGCTACGCAAAACGCGCGCGGTCTCCCGCGCGCGCCTTGTTCTTGGACGATAAGAACCTACTCTGGAAATTTTTCTTGGGCCTATTCGCTGGTGAGCTGTTTGAGCAGTTCACTGACGGCCTTGCCCACTTCAAACTCGTTGTCGGGAAGCTGTATGGTGGTGGCTTCGGCATCGGGATTGGCGTAGCCCTCGATGTTGCCTGCCTTGCCGTCGATGATGATGGTGACCCCTTCCGCGGCGGGTTCACCGCTGATGTCCTGCCTGATGGAGGCCACCGCGGGATCAAGGACCGCCTTGATTGCATCCGCAGTTGCGGGTTCGAAACCGTAAAGAATGATGGTTGCAGCCGGGTTGGCAGGGACTTCCTGACCGTTGCCCCGCATGCCGCCATTGAGCGGATCGGTGCGGTCCGGCATGAGGAGGAAGGCGGCTACCGCGATCAGTGCGACGGCAGCGAGAGCTCCACTGAATTGCGGTTGCGCGAAGAGACGTGATATCCTGGTGAAGATGGATTCACTGCATTCCTTCGTGGGAGCGGGGGCGGGGGCGAGATCCTTTCCGTACTGGTTCCGGATGCGGTCGCGGAGGTCCTCGGGCAGGGAAGGTACATCATCGCCCTCCTCAGAGCGGAAGCTCTGGGCCAGCAGGGCCTTCAGTTCTTCGTGCTTGTCGGAAGATTCAATTTTCATCGTCCTGTGCCCCTCCAACCGCACGGAAATTCGGTCATTTTCAACTTAACAGGCATTTTTGCAGCTTTCCGAGAGCTTCTTCCAGCGTTTCATTGAGAATTCGGCGTTTCTTGGAAATCGAGTGATCAGGATCAAGGCCCAGTTGTTCAAGGATTTCCGGGTCTTCACAGAGTTCACCCATGGTGGCGCTCTGGGCGACGTAAACAGTGAAAATGAGGTGCCATTGGCACTCGTTGAGAACCTCTCCACACTGCCGATAGATTTCGTCGAAACTGAGCTGCCCCAGGCCCCGGTCCGGGTCGGCGCTCTCGTCCTCGAACTGCATGGCCCCGTCTTCCCGCTCGGTGAGGTCCTCAAAGGAACTCTGGGTATTGGGCTGATTCTTCAGAGCCCCCTGTTTTCGGCGCCAGTCGATGGCCCGGAACTGGATCATCTTGGAAAAGAGGGGAATGACTTCCTCAAAGACCACGATGGCCTCGACGGGAGCCTTGCCGTCCTTGGCCCGCTCGCGGGCAAGTTCCGCGAAGGTTTCCAGGTAGACGTCCTCCGCGTCCTGGTTGCCCAGTCCCTTTCGGAGGAGAAGGTGGAATCCGAAGGGTCGCAGGATGGGATCGAGCCCGTTCCATTCATGGTCAGAAAAGCCTCCTCCTTCCTTCTTTTGCAGGCGATCGAGGTCGAGATTCTTCTCATAGCGCTCGTCCTCCAGATCGTGACAGATCTGCGGATCGGACTGCGCGGTGCGATCGGTTGCCACGTTGTGGCGGGCGTGATCGTGGGCACCGTCCAGGGCCTCGGCTGAAAATTCGGCGTCGGAGGGACGTAGCTTGTAGCGATCAAGGAGGTTCTCGAAGATCTCGCTCGCCAGTGCCCCCGCGGCTTCGTCGGGGATAAGGACACCCTCGACCAGCCTCTTGGCCCGGCGATAAGTCGCGCGCCAGAGTTTCTCGAAGAACTCAGGATCAGGCTCGCCGGAGCGATTCATAGCAAGTCCCCCCACGGGACGCTCCTAGGAAACAATGTCCAACTCCCCTAAAGCAAGGACCGTTTCCAGGGGGACCGGTCATCCGTGCTTCCGAGATCCCGGGCAAAAAAATGAAAATCGCTTCCTGCCCTGTCCGGTTGGGGTATCGTGCTTCATATGTGGTCAGGAGGTCGTTCCCTCAGATTAATTGCCGTTGCTGGTGCCTTCGCGGGCTCGCTGGGCACCGCCACGGGCCAAACCCCCCTATGCGACCATCAGCATCCGGGTAACCCAACATTGATCTCAGGGGCGGCCTCCTGTTTCTACAATGAAGCGACCGGGGGGCAGACCCTCATCCAACTCGATGATGCCAGCATCATTCGCTGGGACCGTCTTGCTCTTGAGGATCCTGGCAGCAGCCTGACCTTCGAGTGGCTTGGTCGGCCCGATTCCGCCCCTACGGTTCTCAACCGGGTGGAGCAGGGGGGACGTCAGGAAGCGGTCCTCGGTGGCACGCTCTCCTTTCCGAATGGCAACCTGATCATCACTCATCCCAATACCGGGTTAAACATCTTTGGAACGGTGGAGGCAGGTGCGGTCACGATCGTGACCCACAACCTGGATTCGCTGGCCGAGATGCAGTTGCTCGATGGACAGTCCGCGGACTTCACGGACGCCTCCGTCAGCAGTCGACTCAATGTCCTGGGAGGAAAGGTGATCGCAACCTCCGGTGACGTGGTGCTTGGCGGCCCTGCCGTCATTATCGGGGGTGGGGACTTCGGCCCGGAGGATGGGAGTGAGATTCTGGCGCCTGCCGGTTCGATCCGGATCTTCGGCGGCCAGAACTTCAGGCTCTTGCCGCAGGATGTTCCTGCCGGCACCTCCCGGATTGAGAGGCTGCCGGGAAGTGCCAACGGAAACGTGCTCAATTCACAGACAGTCCGTGCCGAGCGCATGGTCGAGATTGTGGCCGAGAGCGATATCAAGAATAACGGCACTCTCCAGGCCGACGGACTGGGTGGCGTGGTGATGATGCGGGTGGATGCGAATGGGACCCTTACGAATGAGGATGGTGCCCTTGTTTCCGCTGATATCATCGTTCCCTTTCCTCCTCCCGGACCGGGAACTGTCCTTCATCCCGATCGCGGGGATGCCCCCTCTCCCCTGAGTACCGGCTTGAGCCGTATTCCGGTCGTAGCCAGTCCAGGGCAGGGAGAGAGTTCCAAGCGCGTGGTCCTGCGGGAGTCGGCCCCCGTCACCGGCAGCGCGAGCGCCCAGCGGCAACGGGCCAACCGTTCCCGGGGTGAATCTTCCAATCGCAACAGTGCTCTCGCCAGTAATACCACGCGAGGCAGTGGACATCTCGCGCGGGGACGCAGTTTCTTTGGAGTGCGCGGAGGGACGAAGGCAAAGAAACCCTGAGGCGGGACTGCTTCAGCCGGTTGCCTCCGCTCCGCCGGTCCACGGTCTGGAAGGGAGTCTTGTTCCCACCTGCAGGTTTAAAAGAGAAGGGGGAGAACCGAAGTTCTCCCCCCTCTGTTGGGTTGCCTATGGAAATTGGGTTTGTTGCCTAAATCTTTTGCTGCAAGGGCAGCTTGGTGAGAGCTTCTGATGTGATAGGAGGGTCCGTCAACATTGAAGTTACGTCTTTAGTTCAATGGATAGTTTGCCTCTCTGAAACAAAATATGGCTGACCGGGTGAGGGCCGCACAGGGGAGCCGCGGGATGAGTGATCAGGATGGTGCGAGCCCTGATTTCCTAGAGTCATGCGGATTTCCTGCATGTTAGAGATGTCCGCCGGTTGTGTTGTCACCTTGGCCTTGCTGGGGATTCCACGAGGAAATATTGCGGCCCCTGCTCCTTGGGGCTAGCACTCGTGGAGCAACTGAGATTCCACTCCCATGAAGAACGCCCTGGCCTTTCTGACTCTTCTGTTCCTTTTCACCTCGACGAACCTTCACGCTGATGAGGGCAACAAGAACGAAAAGGGGGCTCAGGTGTATGAATTGCGCATTTACTCTGCCAATGAAGGCAAACTTGATGCCCTCAATGCCCGATTCCGCAATCACACCTGCAAGCTATTTGAAAAACATGGCCTTACCAATGTAGGCTACTGGGTGCCGGCCGATAAATCTGATAATCGATTAATCTATGTGAT
>DMYM01000014.1 GCA_003483645.1 Verrucomicrobiales bacterium | reverse complement strand
CCGCCCTGCCAGACCTTGCCTGTGAAATGTGGAAGTGGGTTGAAATCAACTCGCCCCGAGTCGCGATGAACCCGCCCGTGGCCATAGCTCCAGGCCCCTGCGCTCTGCCGCATACCCGGCCCCGTGCTACCGAGAAACCGCTGGGCCCGGGTCAGCTCACCCGGGGAGGGAACCCGCTGGAGAACCCGAAGATAGAGCGCCACGATCCGGGCCTCCTCGTCCTGATGAGAGGCGGTGGCCGCCGCGGTCGTCCTCGCCTCCCCATGGAGAAAGGGGCTGTTCATGAGATAGAGGGCCTGGTTGGGGGTAGTGGTGGCGGACCTCTTTACCACCGGCTGGCTGGAATCAGGAAAGTCGAAGATGCGGAAGAAGGAAGGCGTGTTCTGTCGTTCGATCAATCCGTAGATGGTGCGTCGTCCTGGAAAGGGCGCTTCGTGAATCTTGGCCGGTCGGCCGCCCAGCTTCCGGTCGAGTCGACCGCTTGCCTGCAAGGTGGTGTCGCGCCAGGATTCGAGGTCCTTCCGGTGCCTGTTGCCGCGGGCATAGTACCGGTTCTCGGGATCATGTTCGCCCAGCTTCTCGTCCGCGAAACTGCTGCGCCGCCACGCCCGGGAGCTCATGATGTGACGCACGAGGGCCTTGATGGACCAATCGTGGTCCTGGAGATAGAGCGCCAGATGGTCAAGGAGCCCGGCATGGAGAGGTCGTTGCGCCTGTAGCCCGAAATCTCCCGGAGTGGTCACCAGGGGCGATCCCATCACGTGCATCCAGACCCGATTCGCACAAACCCGGGCGGTGAGAGGATTGTCCGGCCCGGTCAGCTCCTGCGCCAGTTCAAGTCGTCCGCTGCCCTTCTCAAAAGCGCGATCCGGAGCGGCCCGGAAGAAGGCCGGAAAAGCCCGCGGCACCTTGGCGCCCCGATTTCCCTGTTGCCCCCGCTTGAAGATCACCGGTTCGCGGGGATTGGGCCGATCTCTTACTGCCATCGCCCGCAAGGGGGCATATTCCGATTTTCCTTCCAGCTCATCGAGCTTGGCTAGAAGCCCGCGGTAGTTTCCACGCTCACTTTGATCAAGTTTGTTGAGAGCTGCCTTGCGATCGAATTTAAGCGGGTCAGCAGGCCGTTGATACCCCTTGATCTTCCCGGCCGCGTAGTCGTGGGCGGCATTGGCGCGCTTGATGAGTTCCTCCCGGAACTTGCGGTAGCCGGGCGAGTCCTCCGGCGTGCTGATAACCGGCAACTCCCCCTCGGGAACTTCCTCGCTACTGTCGAAGACTCCGTAGATTCCGTAGTAATCTGCCATGGTGAGCGGATCACTCTTGTGATCATGGCAACGCACGCACTGCATGGTAAGCCCCATTGTGCTGCGGAAGGTGACATCGATCCGGTCTGCGATGATAAGGTCCTGCTGGTTGAGGTAACGCCGGCCAAGGGTGAGAAAGCCGAGGGCGGCCTGTTCGCGCACGGGGACATCCATCAGGTCGGCCGCGATCTGGCGCCGCAGGAACTCGTCATAGGGCAGATCCTCGTTGAGCGAACGCACCACCCAGTCCCGGTAGGTGAAGGCGAAGGGAAAGAGCCGTCCGGCGGTGAAGTTGTAGCCCTTGGTGTCCGCATAGCGCGCCACGTCGAGCCAGTGGCGGGCCCAGCGTTCCCCGAAGTGCGGAGAAGCCAGCGCCTCATCGACGATTCGCGCGCTCCATGCCGGCAGCGCCCCCCCATCCTGCGCCAAGGCCCGCGCGCGAAGGTCGGGATCCGGCTGCAGGCCGGTGATCACATGCCAGGCACGGCGGAGAAGAACTTCGCGCGAGGCCTCCGGGACGGGCGCGAGATTTTTCTCCCCCTGGCGGATGGCGAGCAGCTCGTCGATGGGGTGCCCCTTCCCGGGGAGCGTCGGCTGGGCGGGGGACTGGAACGCCCAGTGCGAGCTGGCCTCATCGGGCGACACCCCTCCCGGCGCGGTGATTGGAAGAAGCACCGCGATCCCAAGGAAAACAGGCGCAGGGATTCGCACAGGCATCGGACGTTACGCCCAAAAATGTCTGCCCTTTCTCCTTTTCGCAAGAGCAACCGATTACGCAGCCGGAAAGAGCCTAGAAGGATCTATTGAAAGAGAGCATCAATCCGTGGAACCGCGACCTGTAGTCGCCAGCCACCAGATTGCCCGCGTCCACTGCCGCTGTTCTGTCCCGGACCGTCCGGTCCGAGAACGCATATTGATAGGCAACGTCGATAGTCCAGTCTTCCGCTGTGTAGCTCACCCCTGCGCTCAGCCAATGGCGGTCGGCATCCGCAACGGCAGGATTGAAGTTAAGATCCGGTTGACTGTTCTCAATGAAGATGTAGCCCGCGTTGAAGGCCCAGGTCCTGTTGGGTGCGTAGGTCACCCCGATGCCATACATGAAATTTGATTCCCAGTTAAATGGCAATGGGGTGTCGGGAGAAAAGGCCTGCCGCAGCGTTGATGTGCCAAGTCGATTCCAGTTCACCCATTCCACATTGGCTTCGATGGTCCAATAGTCATCCGGCCGGAAGGCATAACCGACAACCAGCGTATCCGGAGTGACGAGATCCAGCGACGCGCGGCCATTGGGGAGCCCTACCGCGGGAGCTCCTCCGGAACCCTCCAGGTCGAGATCCGTCTTGGCGCGATAGGTCACGCCGAAGGAGTGCTGCTGATGCGGGTTCCAGAGGAGGGAGGCGATCCAGTTGGCCGCTACATCGTCTCCCTCGAATTCAAACTCGGCACCGGGAGCAAGCTGGGGCGCCGCCAGCCGTTTAAGCGTCCCCTCAGCATAAGTCACCCCGATGCCGCCCCCGATCGAGAGGCTGTCGCTCAGCTCATACGCCAGAACTCCCCACGCGGTGGCATACTTGAGGTCTGTCTCGGTCGCCACCGCTCCGAAGGGCGCCGCCGCCCCCCAGTCCGTTCGCAATCCGAAAGGCGCATTCAGGCCAACCCCGGCGGCCAGGCTGTCGTTGAGTGGAGCCGCCACATAAAGCTGAGGGACCGGGATGAACTCCGCGTCGTTCTCGTGAGTCAGTCCATCAAGATCCGTCTCCGCCTCAATTCCGAGCCTCACGGCATAGACGCCGGCATGGACCGCCAGGGAGTCCAACTGGGTCAGCCCGGCGGGGTTATAGTAAATGGCAGATGGCCGGTCGGCAGTTGCCACGAAGGCATTTCCCCGCGAGGTCGCAAAGGGGTCCTGCACGGGAATATAAAAGCCGTTGGCCCGGAGATCGGGTTGAGCAGATAGCAGCAGGATCGCTGCCAGCACGCCTGCGGGAGTCCGGAGGTTCTGATTTCTAGGGAGGTTCATGTCGAGGGGTATGAGCTTGGATTGATCTTATTGGGAATCGAAGATAGTGTGTTCCTCGGTGAGGAATATCGAAGACCGGGAGAGATCGCAGAACGTGGCCTCATCCTCAATGAGTTTCTCGTGGGCCGTAACCCCTTCCGGGGTCTGCATGGCCCCCACCAGTTCCTCATGAGAATTCCACCAGATCTCGGTAATCCCATCGAAAGATCCGGAGGCGCCCCGTCCCCCTTGTGCAATCTCGTTGAGGGGTGACTCCAGGAGGTGGCTCTGGACGTATCGCTGCGCCTTCAGGGCCTCCGCAAAGCTATGCACCAGTGGCCCGTGATTGTCCTTCCAGTAGCGATAGAATTCTTCCGGGGGCATCCCGGCCTTCCGATGGACACAGTAAACAAGCTTAATCATTTCGATGGAGGTTGAATGAGATCATTGGGGTTCCTGGTTGTCCCGCTACTCGACGAAGCGCGACCAGAAGAGTTCGTTGCCCACCAGGTCGGCTGCCAGTTCCTCAAACGGATCATCGGGCACCCGTTCAATCCGCGACACGTCGAATCCGATCCGCAACCGCGCTTCGGTCCGGTTCGGTTCGGGCAGAAAGTCGATCACTCCCCCATGATGAGTGATGCGCATGCAGGCTCCTATAAGGTCGAGGGCTCGCCTGGAGGGCTCCTCTGCACTGGCGCTCATGGCGGGCGCGAGCACGGAACGCACCGGGCGCCCCGGAAAGATCAGCTCAAGGCCCGACAGGCACTCCTCCAGACGAACCACGCCTTCTCCCTCCACCGCTTTAACCACGGCATTAATGAACGGGCCGATTACACCCTGAAGATCGCTCAGGGGCCCCGGCCAATCGGGCGGATTAGCCCGCGCCTCGCCCCACTCCAGGGCGGGACTTCCCGCCACCACGGGCTTCAGGGCCTCGCCCACCGTGCAGCGGCTGTCAAAGTCCAGGCCGGCGGGGCTGGTGAGGTCGGATGGCAGAGACGTATTGACCGCCCCGAGGAATGACAGGTGCCGCCGATAGAGCTCGCGCCACGAGAGCCCCTCGGATCCGATCGACTCGGGCACCGGCTTCTCGTGGGGCTCTTCCGAGAGGCGGACGATCGCCCTGAGGGCCTCTCCAACGTGGCGGATTCCGGCATCACGAAAGATGGCCAGGGCCGCGAGGGATACGATGCGGTCAGAGGCCGCCAGCATATCCACGCTCATCATCTTCTGGCGCACCAGTTCCTCGCGCTCGAGACGCACCATGTAGAGCTCCATGGCCCGCTTGAGAGTGACCTCCAGTTCGGGAACCTCCCAGGGCTTGGTGACATAACGGTAAATCCCGCCCTTGTTGACAGAAGAGACCGCGGCATCAATGTCCGCGTAGGCCGTGGAAAGGATGCGCACCACCCCAGGCTTGAGAAGGGCGACCTTTTCAAGGAACTCGCTTCCGGTTTCATTCGGCATCCGCTGGTCGGTCACCACCACGCCAATCTCGTCCTGGTATTCGCGAAATCGTTCCAGGCCCGCTACGCCGTCTTCGGCAAGAACAATGCGGAAGGTCTTGCCGAAGAGCTTGGCGAAGTACTTGCGGGTTCGTTGCTCATCATCAACGAAAAGAACAAGGTGTTGCCGGTAATCTGGCGTTTGCAGGCTCATTTCTTCCAAGCTTCTTCAAGTTCAACAGTGTCGGAGCGGGACTCGCGCCGGGGCGCGGGACCCTGCTCTGGGCCCGATTCCGGATCTTCGCTGTCCGTTTCGCATCCGGAGTCTGCTTCCCCCTGCCAGGGCTGTGGAACCATGACGCTGAATACGGTGAAGTGCCCGGGATCACTTTCGACCTCAATCCTCCCATCGTGCGTTTCAAGGATCCGGTGACAGATGCTCAGGCCCAGGCCCATTCCCTCGCCAACATCCCGCTTCGTAAAGAAGGGATCGAAAATGTGGTCAAGGTCCTCGGGGTCGATTCCCGGCCCGTTGTCCCGCACCCGGATACAAACGTATTGCTCCCCTTCCCGTTCGGAGGAGACCTCGATCTGTGGATGGACCCCTCGCTCCCTCGCCCCCTCCAGGGCCTGGGCGGAATTCTGGATGATGTTGACCAGGACCTGGCAGAGCTGATTGCCGTTGCCGCTGACCCTGTGGTCCTCCGACACATCCACGTTAAACTCAATGCCCTGCAGTTCGTCGGCCAAAAGCCGTCGTGCGTTCTCGACTGCTTCCCTGACGACCACTTCCTCCTTCATGGCAATCTCGCCCTTGGTGAAGGAGCGCAGGTCGCTCACAATCCGGATCACCCGGCTCACGCCCTCCTCGGCATCCGCGACGGTCTCCTCAAAGTCAGCCCGGTCGTCTTCGGCCACATCCTCGGCGTACATCCGCAGGGCATGCAGGGCAGTCTTGACATAATTCATCGGATTGTTGACCTCGTGCACGATCCCCGCGCTCATGCGACCGAGCGAGGACAGGGTTTCCGCCTGGAGCAGCCGGGCTTCGTTCTCCTTGATCTCATCCAGGGCAACATCGCGCTCTTCCACGGCCACTCGCAACTCCTGGTTGATGATGCCCAGTTCCCGCTGGTACTTCTGCCTGTCGAGAAGGTTGCGAATCCTGAGACGAAGCTCCGCGGTCGTGAAGGGCTTGGTG
>DMYM01000391.1 GCA_003483645.1 Verrucomicrobiales bacterium | reverse complement strand
AATCAGGTCGTAGCTGCGGCCCGCTTTCACTCCGCCCAGATCCTTGATAGTGACAACGACACTCCGCTTGTTGCTGCCCTGGAAGGTGCCTCCGGTGATTCTCAGCAAGTCCGCTTTCTCCC
Organism: Verrucomicrobiales bacterium; assembly: GCA_003483645.1. Lineage (GTDB taxonomy): Bacteria > Verrucomicrobiota > Verrucomicrobiia > Verrucomicrobiales > Akkermansiaceae > Roseibacillus_B. The sequence goes on along the minus strand of DMYM01000391.1, from coordinate 2,411 downwards.
CAACCTCAAATTGCATCCGGGCGCCATCGTTGAGCTTCAGGCCGTCCCGGAGGGTAAGCGTCCCGATCCCGTCCCCGGGGTCAATTCTTCCGCCGGAGTTGACGACCACGAGAGCAGAGCTCCCACCCACTCCGATCACGCCGTTACCGCTGAGAGTGGCCCCGTGGTTCACCTCCACGGTCGATTTCGGACTGACCCCGGATCCGCTCGTGTTGTTGACCAGGAGCACTCCGGCATTCACCACGGTGGCCGCACGGTAGCCCCGATTGTTACGCCTGTCAGCATTGTAGATCGGAGCGTAATCGGCAGTGAGCTCGCAGATGCCCCTGCCGTTCTTGATGATCCCGGCACCAGAGCACCAGGTATGTGCACCCTGCACTTCCTGCACCAGACCGTGAAAGCTGAGCTTCGCTCCCCTGGCGATGTTCATGACCAGGTCGTAGGTTTCGGAGGGAGACCAGGCGGTGGTGGTCCAGGTTGACCCTGGCGCCCAGACGTGCTCGCCACGCTTCACGGTAACAGCTAGGTCCCCGGTGCCATTCAAATTGCCGGCGAAGGTGTAACTGTGCGTCGAATCGATGAGCATCGCACTGACCGAATTGCGGCTTTCCGGCTGATCGATCATCCCGGAGATGGTCACCGGCCCCTTGAGAATGTCGGGAAAGGTCACGATTGCCTCGTCGCTGGCCTTGCGGACATTCTCCCACGACATCACGGGAACGCTGGTATCACCTGATGAAGCGGGGAGCAGATCATCGCACAGAGCCTTGACCGTATAGGGATAGGACAGATGAGAGGCCCTGGGATTGCAGGGACGCGACTTGAGAGGTCTCAGGTAGGGCACCTGTTCTCCCTCGTTGCTGGCCGCATAGGTGGGAACCTTCGCGAGCTTCCCACGCAACGCCGCTTCCAGGGTAAGGAGGGCCAGCGGCTCGGCGGAGCACAGGTTGGCAGTGCGATGCAGTTCACTTGGCGTGAAGAGCCCCTGCTTGGCCCGGAAGTGTTTGGTGAAAGCATTGTTGGCAATCGTTCGCCCGAGGTCCAGGTAGACATTGTTCCCCGTGGCTCGGAAGAGCTCCACCAATGGGAAGATGAGGTTTGTCTCGGTTTCCTTGGTCGCGAGGTTGAGCACAGGTGACTTCCCTCCCCGCTCGCCAATGTCTCCAAGGTCATTCCCCCGGCACATGGAGCGCAGGGTCTCCCAGATTTCGCCGTCACTGCTCTGCCGGTAGCAGATGGCGTAAGCAAGCAGGGTGGCAGGAGCCGGGTTCCACGGTCGCCAGGCGTTGGAAGGCGGCTCGCCTGGTTTCGCGTTCTTTTTCTCCCGTTCGGCGAGATCGGTGCCGTCGAAGAGATAATTGCGCATTTCGTTCACCTTGGGACGGTAACAGTACTTGGCGTAGGCCCTGAGGTGACTGAGCATGGTCCTGCGATAGTAGCCGCCCTTGTCGCCAAGGTCGTCACCGAGACGCAACATCGCCACTCCCCCATTGATCATGAGGCCGGCGGAGCCAGCCGTGATGAGCGCGTACTCGGGCACAGGTTCGTCCTGGGATCCGAATTCGCGCAGCGAGGTGTGGTGCCACGGTGGCAGGCCAGTGTCGGGATGGGCGCTATCGGCATAGCGGGCGTAGAGACGCTGCGCCCAGAAGAGGGGACGGTCATCCTTGTTGAGAATACCGAGTTGGGCCCCGGCATAGATGATGTCGGAGCCCGAATCGAAGAAGGTGAGGTTCCCCTTCACAATCCCTTTCACCGGCTTGGTAACGGGCTGGCTCCAGACCGTCTTCTCATTGAGTTCCTTCACGTAACTGCCGTGCCGGGTGAAATTCATGAATCCCCAGTCCTGGATGTGAGAACTCCAGTGCGCGGTCAACATCCTGCGGGTCGCCACGGGATCGGTCTCCCAGAAGATCGGATAGTAGGGGTAGTCGCGCTTCATCTCGTGCCCACTCCTGCCGGCAGGCCAGTCGTTGCCGTCATAGCGGTCCGTGTTCAGATTGACCCAGCGATGATGTCCCATCTGGAGCAGGCCGTTCGGCACCGCGTAGTGCTCGAAGTAATAGCGCAGGCATTCCTTGCAGGCCTCCTTGTACTTCGCTTCGCCGGTGAGGTTGCTGAGCCCGACCAGGAAACGCATGAGGTTTCCCTGGTAAGCGAGGTTGGAGGCGATCACCGGCTGAAAGGGCTGTTTCGACCTCGGTCCGGGACCGCCCAGGCGGTGGATGTACATCATCTCCGGAGCCTTCAGGGTGCTCACTTCGAGATAGTCGGAGAAGATCGGGGTGTGTTCTTCGCCGTAGGAATCGCGGCCGTGCACAAGAATGGTTTCGGCGTACTGGACCAGGGCGTCCAACCTGTCTTTGTCGGTCGGCGGAGCGGGCGCAGCCCCCGCTTCGATCAGGAAACAG
>DMYM01000409.1:985-3225 GCA_003483645.1 Verrucomicrobiales bacterium | reverse complement strand
CATGCTGAGGGCATCCCGGTGTTCACCTTTGACATCCAGATGGAAGACCCTGAGGTCCAGAAACTGGTTACCTATCATGTGGGCAGCGACAACTACCAGGGCGGTCGCCTGGCCGGAGAGTCCATGATGAAGGCCACCGGGGGCTCCGGCAAGATCGGCATCATCAACCTGCCCGAGGCCAACTCCTGCAAGAAGCGTGTGGATGGGTTCAAGGACTACCTCAGGGAGAACAACAGCAAGCTTGAGATCGTGATTGAGTTGAACGGGAAAGGCGACCGGGTGAAGGGCGCGGAGGTGGCGGCCGATATGCTCACCGCCCACGGCGACCTCGTCGGCATCTTCGGCATCAACGACCCCTGCGCCCTCGGGGCCTGGGCCTCGGTCAAGGAGGCGGGCAAGCTCGGCCAGATCACCATCATTGGATTCGATGGCTCCCCGGATGGGAAAATCGGGGTCTTTGAGAAAAAGCTCTACGACACTCCCATGCAGTTCCCCGGCCAGATGGCGACCAAGACGGTGGAAGCTTTCCTCAAGTATGCCGCCGGGGACGACTTGTAATCCCTTCCCCTGTAAAAGAGCCCCCGGAGGACCACGCTCGACAGGAATGCTCTCCTGTGATGCGGTGCCTGCATTGTGCGTGTCCAGCAGTTTCTGTCCGTTGCCCTGTTCCTGCTCCTCCCCGGCCCTGCCGGAGGGGAAATCGCATCAGGAATCCTTGCGGCGGGCACGCAATGGGAAACCCCCTACCATGTGATCGAGGGCTCCCAGCCCGGGCCCACTGTCTTTCTGGCTGGCGGCCTGCATGGGAATGAACCGGCCGGGGCCCGGGCCGCCGAACAAATCCGCCACTGGCCGATTCTCCGTGGTCGCCTCGTGGTCCTGCCGCGGGCGAACCAGCCGGGACTCAGGGCGGGAACGCGCCACCTGCCGGAACTCGCCAAGTCGGAGGCCGATCTCAATCGCAATTTCCCCCGAACCGGGGCCGATGGCGAGGCCCTGACCGACATCGGGCGGGCCATCTGGAACCTCGTCCGAAAGCACGAGCCGGACTGGGTGATCGATCTGCACGAAGGCTATCACTTCCACCAGATCAACTCGAAATCGGTCGGTTCGACCATTCTCGCCTCACGGACCGGGACCCAGGTGACCAAGCCCGCGGTGCCCAGGATGCTGGCGGTCGTGAATGCTACCATCGAGGACGGCAGGAAGCACTTTGTTCCGCTGCAGGGAACCGCCAACGGCAGCCTCGCCCGCGCTGCCGCGGAACGTCTCGGGGCCGGCGCCCTGATCCTCGAAACCACCACCCGCGAACAACCCCTTTCGCTCCGCACCCGTCAGCATCGGCTGATGGTGCGGGCTCTCTTCCGGCATCTCGGGATGGTGGGGCCGAAGGCTCCCACCATGACACGCCCCCGGGGGGATGACCGCACTCTCCGGGTGGCCCTCTACGACAGCGGCGGGGTCGGAGGAAGCGGACCCCGCAATGTGCAGGAGGTCATGGCCGGGATCCCACAGGGCCTCACCTGGCGGGTGGGCCCCTCCGACATCCGGGAAGGGGTCCTGGACCACTTCGAGGTGGTGATTTTCCCAGGGGGAAGCGGAAGCAAGCAGGCTGCCGCTCTCGGGATCGAGGGCCGCAAGCAGGTCCGGGCGTTTGTCGAACGGGGCGGGGGCTTCGTTGGTATCTGTGCGGGTGCCTACCTCGCGGCAGCCAACTACAAGTGGTCCCTCAAGATCGCCGATTACAGGACCTTCTGTGAAGCACGGGAGATCCCGGAGGTCGGGCGCAAGAGCATGTGGTATCGGGGCCCGTCCGCAACGGTCACGATGGAACTTACCGACGAGGGCCGCAGGATTCTCGGAAAGCAAACCGGTCCCTTCCCGGTGCGCTACCACAATGGCCCCATCGTCTCCCCCGCCAATCTGGCCAATCTCCCGGACTACCAGGTCCTCGCTTGGTTCCGCAGCGAAGTGGCCCTCTACGAACCCCAGAAGGGAACAATGGTCAATACCCCGGCCATCATCACGAGTGACTTCGGCAAGGGCAGGGTTCTCTCTATCAGTCCGCACCCGGAATCCTCCAGGGATCTGCGCTCCATGGTGGCCCGTGCAATCCAGTGGGCCGCCGGCAACTGATGCCGGGCCCTGCTCCGGGACTATTTCAGGGGGCCAAGCGACTTCAACTCCTCCACCCCGAACTGCGCCTCCCCCAGCCCCGCCACCTGCAGGACGAGCTTTTC
>DMYM01000409.1:0-588 GCA_003483645.1 Verrucomicrobiales bacterium | reverse complement strand
CTTGCTGGCTCCGGTGCCACCTTGCGCAATACCAGGCAATCGGCCTCATCAAGGATGGAGTGCTCACGCACACCCAGGAGAACCGATCCGAGACGGAGCCTGCCGTCGCTCAGCGAGTCAAAGGCGCCCTCCGAGAAATCCCCCGAACGCAACAGGAGACCGGCCCGGTCACCCTGCACGAGCGCAGCCACTTCTGCGGGAAGGGGTTGAAAGAACTCCAACCGAGCCACCTGCGGGGCGGTAACGGTCCGTCCCTCCCAGCGTCCGCCCAAGTGGAAGGCGGTGCGGTTCGCCTTGAGGACATCCGTCGCCAGGCGCGAACCCGCCCGCAGCACCACATGCGGTAACATCGGTTCCGCCTCTTCGGTGTCCTCACCATTGATGCTCACCCTGTCGATCACCACCTCGCTCAGGCGGTTGAATTTCTCTACCTGCACTGCCAGTCCCACATACACCTTCTCATCGCGCATTCTGCCCGCCGAAACCTTCAGCATTCTCCAACGGCGGCCGTCCGGCGAGTGATAGGCGGTCACGTCGTAGCCTTCACGAACCAGCTTGACCCAGTAGGGCAGTTTCAGGGTGGGGAGT
>DMYM01000316.1 GCA_003483645.1 Verrucomicrobiales bacterium | reverse complement strand
TCGAGAGCGGTGGCCCGGATGAGCGGGTGTTCCCCGGGTTTGATCGCCATGGCCTCCACTGCCTTCTGGAAGCGGGAGTAGGAATTCGAGTTGACGACGAGACGGATGGCTTCACCGCGGAGTTTGCGCGAGGGACTCTCGAGAAGGGAGCCCACCGCGGGAGCGGTGTCCGCGGGGAGTTGTTCGAGGTAGCCGAGGCAGGACAGGAGGAGGTGCCTGGAGGATTCGCTGGCGGCCTGGTCGGTGAGAAGGCGGGCGAGCATGCGGTGAAATTCTTCGTCGGTCGCGAAGCCCATCATGATCTCCTCCGTCAGTTGAGCCGAGGAGGGGTCCTGCTGCTCGTCGGCAAGAAGTTCGCGGAAGAGTGAGAAGACCGACCCCTTCCAGTCGGGGCGCCCGGCCACGATACGCCTTGCTTCGTTGCGCAGCACGGGGAGGGCGGAGCGCAGGAAGGGAACCACGGTTCCCAGTTCGAGAGACTTGGGGTCGATCTGCTCCATGACGCGCAGGGCGGTGGCCTGGTGGTGAGGGGTGGGGTCCTTGAGCCAGGGCAGGCAACCTTCGGCATCTCCGATCTCGATCAGGGCCAGCCGCACGGCATGTTGGAAGGCCGCCTGGGAATCTGCCCGCAGGGAACGGAAGAGAAACCCGATCGCTTTCCGGTCGCCAATCCGTCCCAGGGCAGTGGCGGCCACCCGGCGCACGGCGGCATCCTGGTCGGTCAGGGCCTCTGCAAGGATCGGCACGGCCTCGCCGACCCGGAGCTCACCCAGGGAGCGCGCGGCTGCGCGCCGGACTTCCACGGCAGGGTCCTCCAGAGAGGAACGGAGTTGCTTGCTGACCCCGGGAACGCTCAGCTGCGAGATGGTGAAGACTGCCCGTCTACGAACGTCGGCATCCCTGGTGAGGTTTGGAGAACGGAGTTGAGCGAGGGGCTCGAAGGCACTCTCCCTCAGGGCGATGAGTTGTGCCTGGGCCCGGTCACGCACGGCAGGGCGGGGATCGCCAAGCAGTCTGGCGAGGTTCGTGGCCGTCAATTGGTCCCACCGGATCTTCGCGCCCCGGGGATCGGTCGGGAAGGATCCCTCCCTCCTGCGGATCCGGTAGATCGCACCGAGTATTTCGGGCTTGGCGGCCTTGGAGTGCGGACACCCCCAGCTCAACCAGCCTCCCGTGTCCAACAGGAGCAAACTTCCGTCCGCATCTTCCAGAATATCGGTGGGATGAAAGTCCCGACTGGAGGAGGTGAGGAAATCCCCGTCCCCGGCAGTGAAGGTGGCGCCGTCGGAGATGAGTCTGATGTGGCGCACCCGGTTGGAATTGAAGTGGCAGGCGAAAAGGGTGTCACGGTAGTCACCGCCGAATTGCATTCCGCGGTAACGCATCAAGCCGGCCGGAGCGACCTGTCCCCAGCGAATGGTGGCGGGAACGCGGTGGCCGGTTTCCGGGAGGAGGGGTTGGCCATAGAGTCGCTGGGTGAGTCCGCGGGGGAACCAGTGAATGAGTGCGTCATGGCGCTTGCCACCGAAGCTGTCGTAGATGGCGGCGGTGGAAATAACTTCGCCCTCTCTGGTGAAGGCGATGTCTACCGGATTGATCGGTCCCTGCCCGTCGATCCGAACGTCGCTTCCGTCCGGGCGACAGGAGAAGATTCCGCCCGCCCGGCTCTGTCCGGTCCTGCTGCCGTCCGGTCCGGTAAACTGGTAGCCGAAGTGGCCGCCGCTGAAGTAGAGTCGACCATTGGGGCCGAGGTAGGGACCGTGCTGGTTGGCCCGGCCATCGAACTCCATTTCTCCGATGATTTTCTCACGCTTGTCCGCCACACCGTCGTCGTCCGTGTCCTCCAGTCTCCAGAGGTAAGGTGCGGAGACGATGTAGAGGGCTCCGTTGTGCCAGAGACCGCCCTCCGGCATGGTCATCCTGTCGGCGAAAATGGTGCTCTGGTCGAAGACTCCGTCGCCATCCGTATCAGTGAGGCGGCGCACGAAGCGAGGCAGTTCCTTTTCAATCTCCTTGCGGGTGGTGAGGTTGCGCCCGTCGCTTTCGGCCACGTAGAGGCGGCCCTGGTCGTCAAGGCAGGCCATCATGGGATACTTGAGAAGGGGGGGGGCCGCGGCGAGCGTGACCTCGAATCCTTCACGCACCTTGAGCGGAGGCGGTTGGAAGGTTATATCCTTTCCGGCAGCACCGATTGCTCCTCCGAGGACCAGTCCGGATGCAGCCAGAGCACTCAGAGATGTGAGGTTCTTCCGCTTGCCTGCGTGGGGGGCGGGTGTTAGGGCCTTCATTGATCGGAGGAGACGACCACTGCAATGGGGATCATGCTCCTTGTCAACATACCAAGCCACCATGTGCCTACACACCTTTGAAAAGATGGCCCGTGGTCTCGTTCTTACCGCTCTCTGTGGTTGGACGCTGACCAGCGCGGGAACAGCAGCAGAACCCCGAACCGCCTCCGGACTTCCGGCCGAAGGTAAACTTGACGCTCACCTCGGCAAGGCCGCGATGGAGTTGATCCAGGTTTTCAAGGGGGAACGATTTCCCAATGTGGTGGTGGGTGTCGATGGCATGGTGGTGGCCACGTTCGGCAGCAGCAGCGTGCGGGCCCGGCTCAGCCGGGATGCCGGGACCACCTGGAGCGAGGAGATTTTCATTTCCAAGCCGGGGTTTCAGTGTGGTGGTCTCACCGTGAACGAGGGAACGGGTGAAATCGTCGCGTTCGTGGAAAAGCACCACCCACCTGCTCCGCTCTCCGTCTTCAAGAGTGCTGACCACGGCAAGACGTGGAAGAAGATCGAGGCCACCGTCAAGCCGGACTCGAAGGGGAACGTGCCCTCGATGCACATGAATGACCATGGGATCACCCTGCGGCACGGCGAGCACAAGGGCAGGATCATCCGTCCATCGCGCTGGTATGCCGGCAGGAATGCGGGGGAGAAGTGGCCGGAGCATTACACCAATGCAGTCTTCAGTGACGACGGGGGCAAGACCTGGGAGACCAGTGACCCTTTTCCAGCCAACGGAACAGGGGAAGCCACCATCGCGGAGCTGAGCAATGGAACGGTTTACTACAATTCCCGCCGGCACTGGGCGGAGGAAGGGGCGGATCCCCGGCGGCGCTGGACGGCCACAAGCACGGATGGGGGCAGGACCTGGAAAGATCTGACCTATTGCAAGGTGCTCCCGGATGGTCCCCAGAATACGAACTACGGGTGCATGGCCGGGTTGACCCGCCTGAATGTGAAGGGGCGCGACATTCTCCTCTACAGCAACTGTGACAGCGTCACTGCCGAACGCCGTGATGTCACGGTGTGGGTGAGTTTTGATGGTGCCGGGACCTGGCCGCTCAAGCGCAGGGTGTGGGAGGGACCGAGTGCCTACTCCTCCCTCAATGCGGGGCGCCCGGGGACTGCGAGCGAGGGTTGGATCTATCTCCTGCTGGAGGGAGGAAAGAGTCATCGTTACGAGGATGGCTACCTGGCCCGTTTCAACCTGAGCTGGCTTCTGGAGGGCGAGAAGACAGGGGACGGAGAATTGCCCGGTTGGCTGGACCGGTAGACGGGTCTCGATTCGTTCTCAAGTGACTGAAACCATGCGGATTCCTGCCTTTCTCACCCTGGTCCTCGGGGCCGGTTTGTCCGCCGGACTGGCGGAGGAGGCGGCTTGGAGACAGAGCTACGAGGCCGGTTATCTCGATCGGGCGGGCGCCTATGCGGGTGGATCCGAGATCATGCACCTGGTCGCCCATAAGAGGAAACTTTATGCCGCCAACGGCTACTGGGTGGACGCGCGCTGGGTGATTCCGCCGGAGGGACAGAAGCAGAGCTCCCAGGTGCTGCGCCTGGACCAATCAGGTGGAGAGTGGCAGGTCGATCTGGATACCGGCAAATCGAACGGGCTCGGCCTGGAATACATGAAGGGCAACGTGCTCAAATCGGTGACCTTCACGCGTGATGCCAAGGGTGCGGCCCTGCCTCAGCCGCGCAACCTTCTCGTCATGGCCGCAGGGGCGAACTTTGAGCGCGGAGGTGCGGTCTCGGTCTGGGTGCGGGACGAGGAGAAGAGCAGTTGGTCTCACAGTCTGGTCCGGCACGGATCGAGCGCGGGCGGGGTGCGCTGGGTGCCCCGTGATATGGAGGTGCACCGCGACAAGGTTACCGGAATGGAACGCCTCTATCTCTCGCTCGGCAATCCGGGCATCGTGTCCGGAGTCTACGACGAGAGCGCACCGGGTGGAATCCGCTGGAGCCGCCATCTCGAGTATCCCTTCCTCACGGAGGGGACCTTTCGCACGCGGCCCCTCGGAATGGCAAGGGCCAACGAGTCGTTGTTCTTTTCGGAGGGTGGATCGATCTACCAGCGTGTCGACGGGGAGCGAGCTTACTATCGGGAAGTTCTCGATTTGCACGAGGACGCGGACACCGACGTGGGCGGGATACGGGGATTGACCACGATCGAGAATCCGAAGGGCGAGGGCGAGTCCTTGCTTTTCCTGTGGGCCCCCGGGGATCGGTCGGCAAGCCAGGTGAAGCGCATGGATCCGGACGGGCGGGGTGGATTTGCCCTTCACGACGAGGCGCGCATCATCGATCTCATGAGCAAGGCGCTCGGGGTAGAGGTCACCTACACCCTGGGCGCTCACAACATGATGTATCCGGTGACCGACCCTGCCACCGGTGAGACGGTTCACATCATCGGGTTCCAGGGAAACATCCGCGGGAAGAATGATTTGCGCTGGAAGGGGAGCGCTCTGTACGGTGGCGCGATGTACGCCGTCCGGCGGGCGGACCAGAGCTACGAGGTGCGCGAGATCAATAATGCCTACGTGCCGGGCAAGCCCCTCCTGGTCTCTCCACGCGCCTTTTGCCTCTCACCCTTTGGAGATGGAGCGCTTTACATCGGGGGTCACGATGCCAGCCGCAAGATCTCCGACGACATGGCCTGGGTTTTCGAAGCCCCGCTGGAGGTGGTGCTGGGACACCAACAGGGGCGGGATGCAGGGAGCGGTCAGCGACGCTCACCGCGGGCGCCGCGACTGAACGAGGGGCCACTCTACGAGTTGCGCATGTACTCCGCAAACGAGGGGAGGCACGCACACCTCATCAAGCGCTTTCGCGAGCACACCGATCGCCTCTTCCGCAAGCACGGACTGGAGGCGCTCGGCTATTGGATTCCCACCGAGGGACCGGTTAAGAAGCGCCGGCGATTCGTTTACCTTCTCAAGCATTCCTCGCGCTATGCGGCCTATGAGAACTGGGTGGCTTTCTTCAACGACCGTGAGTGGGAGGCAGTGCTCGACAAGCCCGAGTTCCAGAGCCTGCTCTGGCAGCGTCCGGAGAGCACCTTTCTGACGGAGAACGATTACTCCGCGTTGAAGCGGGTTGCGATCAAGCAACCAGGAGGCGTCTACGAATTACGCACCTACGTGACGGCGCCGGGAAAGCTGGCAGCGCTCAATGCGCGCTTTCGAAATCATACCAGGAGGCTCTTCGAGAAGCACGGCATGAAGAACATCGGCTACTGGACCCCCTTCGACAGGCCGGAGTCTGCCAACACCCTTGTCTATCTCCTGCATCACACCAGCCGTCAGCAGGCCGACGCCAATTGGAAGGCCTTCGGTGCCGATCCCGAGTGGCACAGGGTGCGCCAGGAGTCGGAGGTCGACGGCAAGATCCTGGCCGAGCCGCCGGAGCGAATCTACCTCAAGGCTCTCGGGTTCTCGGCCCTGAAGTGAATCATCACTGCCCCGACCATGGCCTGGTAGGCGGCGGCGGGGGCGGTTCCAGCCAGCGCCAGGTGGGCTGGTAGGGGATGTTGAGGTAGGGAGTCTCCAGGCGTTTGCCGCTCTTGAGGGAGAGGAGGAAGGCGTCGAGGGTGCCGCTGGTGTAGAGGGTACGCTCTGCGTTCCAGCTCGGTTGACCGGTGAGGATCATCCTTTCGATCCCGTGCAGGAGCCAGGTGAAGTGCATGCCCGGCCTGCCTTCCTGGGTCCAGAAGAGGGAGGAGTCGACCTGGTCGCAATCCTGGTAACCCCAGGCCGCCGCCCATTCATTGACCGCGCCGTTCAATTCGAGCATGTGGGCGCGCAGTCCGCCCTTGTACTCGATGGTGAAGAGGCGCGGCTTGGCCACCAACCGGCGGAGGTCCTTCAGGTCGCGCGGGTTGGTGAGGCGCGACCAGGCGGCCTCGAAAAGCGATCGATTGAAGCGCTGCTCATCGAAAGCACGCCAGACCTCCTCGTCGGCGAGTGCGTGCACGGCAGTGATCCCTGTTTCGCCGCCCTGCCGCTGCTCGGCGAGAGCCTGGATGATCTCGAGAGTATGAAATCCGTAGGCATCGGTGGTATGGTAACTGAGGGCCACGATCTCCTTGAGCTTGGCACTGCGGCGGACGTCGGCGGCCGGCCTGCGCCAGGTGGTGGGGAGGGAGGAGCCTGCCATGAGCGGGATTCCACGTTCCTTCGCCGAGTCGTAGAGGAACTTGGCGTCGGCCCAGTTGTCGGAGAGGTGTTTGTCGACAAAGACGGGGACGGCGCGACCGGATTCACGAAAGACCTTTTGGGTTTCCTCGAAGAAGCGTCGCTTAGGAAAGGCTTGGGATCCAAAGG
>DMYM01000135.1 GCA_003483645.1 Verrucomicrobiales bacterium | reverse complement strand
GGCGCCAACGAGTACATCGTCGATGTCACCCACACCGTGGAAGGCCCGGATGGCAGGCAGGTGCCCGCGGTCGATTTTCTTTCCATGGTCGACACCCCCTACCTGTGGGAACTCAACATCTGGTACCACGCCCTCAATTGCGGCTTCCGCACCCGGATCAGCGGGGAAACGGATTTTCCCTGCATCTATGGCGAACGGGTGGGACTGGGACGCTCCTACGTCAAACTCGAGAACAAGCTCACCTTCGACAAATGGTGTGAAGGCATCCGTCAGGGCCGCAACTACGTTGGTGACGGTCGCTCGCACCTGATTGGATTCCAGGTCAACGACATTGAGATGGGCGTGGGTGACAGCAGCGTCCGGCTGGACAGGCCGGGCAAGGTGACCACCCGGGTCAGGGCCGCAGCCTTTCTGCCGGAGAAACCATATCCCGGAATACGGGACCTCCCCTACCAGAAGAAACCCTACTGGCACATTGAACGCTCCCGGCTTGGCGATTCCCGTGACGTAACGGTTGAAATCCTCGTCAATGGGAAAGCCGTCGCACAGCGCAGGCTGCATGCCGACGGCAGCCTGAAGGACCTGGCTTTCGAGGTTCCCATCGAACGCAGTTCGTGGGTCGCCGCCCGCATCCTTCCTTCCTCCCACACCAACCCGGTCTGGGTTACGGTCGCGGACAAACCCGTGCGGGCTTCCCGTCGCAGTGCGGAATGGTGCCTGCGTGGAGTAAATGACTGCTGGAAGCAGAAGGAGAAGTTCATCGATCAGGATGAACTGGATGATGCCCGGAAGGCCTATGACCACGCTCGTAACACCTACCAGCGCATCATCGACGAGTCAGAGATCCTCTGAGTGGCAACTGTCGACTCCGATCGTCTGCTCCAGTCAGGGCGCGGACGATCAGATCTCCCCCCGGGATCCTGACGCTCACATCCGCAAGCTCCACACGGTTGACAGGAAGCCATTTGGGGAATGAATTGCTCTCACAAAATGACTTGGAACGAACAATTCATGAAACTGTTCGACCGCTGCGTCGAACGTTACCGGTCCGGGGACGCGGACTTTGTCCACTACTATGGCGGGGACGATCTCCGTTTTCTGAAAGAGATTGGCTGCAAGCCGCGCGAACTCTTCGATTTCGTGGAGGATTACGTGGACGAACAGGCTCCCGCCCCGAGCACCGCCCTTCTCATCGCCGGAGTCCGCCGCGATTACCTGCACGTGATCCAGAACGGCATTCCCAGCGAAGTGGAAATCACGCGCGACGACCTTCCTACCTTCGGAGACACCCTTGGAAACATCGCCTATCTGCCACGAATCCTGGCCAAGGCCCGGGCCAAACTCCGGGGGGAACTCGACCCGGACCTCATGTACTGCTGTGGAGGCGATCGCAAGTTCCTCCGCGAACACTCGATCCACCCTGCGGACTTCCTCCGAAACGTCTGGGCCGCCGGCGACAACGATGACGAGGTCGTCAACCTTGTCCGGAGCAGCGCTGACGGCTCACAGGAAAGCGATCCCGATTAAAGCCAATGACCCTGTGGCAGTTCTTAACAACTGTTCCCACCTGGACGCCAAATTAACGTTTCGGATCGCAACCGTTCCGTCTCAGCCTGTGCCATGTCCAAGTATGACGGCGAACAGATTCTGGTCGTTCCACGCAGCCTGTTCGACGAACTGGGGGACTTTCAGGGCCTCACCACCGAAACGGAGCGCTACATCCCCTCCCTGCTCGACCCCTCCAATAATTTCTTCATGGATCGCAAAACCGCGGAAGAGGATCCGGGCCACAAACAGATCATCCCCTATTCGCTCTTTCGCCACCAGAACCACTACCTCCACTACGTTCGCGGAAAGTCGGGCGGAGAAAGCAGGCTCCACTCCCTGGGTTCCCTCGGCATTGGTGGTCACATCAATCCCGTCGATGAACGTGGCGATCCCCTTGGCCACGCCACCTACATGGCCGGTGTGGAGCGCGAGATCGAGGAGGAACTCGTGCTCTCCTCCCGTGTCACGCAACGGATTGTTGCGCTACTCAATGACGACAGCAATGCGGTGGGACAGGTGCATCTCGGGGTGGTCCACCTCTTTGAGCTGTCCAACGACGAGGTAAGCGCCCGCGAGGACGCTCTCTCCGATCTGCAATTTCAGAACACCGGGACTCTCAGGGGCCCCCTCTACGACTCACTCGAGTCCTGGTCCCGCTTCTGCGTGGATGCTCTGGACGAGTTCTGATCGCTGCCCCATCCCCGCAGTCCGGCAAGTCCGGCTGCCAATGATCACAGCGCCTGAATGACCGGACCTTCCGGCTCCACCACGGCAAGATTTCCTACCCGGCGTAGGAGGATTCCACCCGCTGGGCGACGTCCCGGTAACCGTAGTCCACCTCGTAGATCTGCTTGAAGCAGTCGAGCGCCTCATCCTTGCTCTCCACCTTCTCATGGATGAGACCGAGTTCATAGAGAACCTCCTTCTTGATCTTGTCCATCACTGTCAATTCAGCATTGGCGTCCGAGAGCTGCTTGATGGCCATGTCTCTCATCCCCTTGGCATCGAAGGTGCGCCCCAGGAGCAGGAGCACCCTGGTGCGAATATGAGGGTTCCGGGTGGCCTGCTGAAGGTGCGGAATGGCATCGCTGTATTCCCTCGCATGGTAGAGCGCCTGGCCAAGGTCATAGCGAAGCTGGGGATCAGTCGGGTTCTGTTTCACCCGCTTCCGGCGCTCCTCCACCTGAGCGACCGCCCTCGTCTGTTGAAACTCTTCCAGAGCGGCATGAGCTTCCTCGTCGTCAGGATTCTCCGACACCCGGATCTCAAGACTTCTGATCTCCTCTTCCCCGGCACGGTCTTTCATGTTGTTGACCTTCATCTTGAGGGCCGCATCTCCCGCCGAGAGGGTGTAGGCCCACTCATACATCTGTTGCGCCATCGCCCAGTCTTCCATCTGCTCGTAAATGGCAGACAACTTCTTGGCCACATCGAAATTGTTAACGTCCTCGTTGTACTGGAGGACGAGCTGGTCACGCTTCTCCTCAAGCTGATCCTGGGTCATGGCAGACCGGGAGGCCTTCTCAAGGGCGAGAGCCTCCTCATCATCCTTCATCACGAAGGCCCCGGAAGAATCCTGACTGCGCGCCATGGAGGCCCTCGCGGTCATGTCCTTCTCGCCCTTGACCGCATCGGTATCGGTCTGGTCCGCCTTGACGATGTCCCTGTAGACCCCGGCTGCCTCTTCCGGCATGTCACGATTCTCGTAAAACTGAGCAAGTTTGTGCAGGAGCTTGGTGTTGTCCGGCGTGGCCCTCCGGATGGTCTCAAGCGCGAAGGCGGCAGTATCCAGCATGTTGACGCTGAAGGCCACGTCGTGGAGCAACTCATTGAGCGAAGCGTTGTAGGGATCCTTCTCCAGTTCTTTCTCAATGTCATCGATGACCCCGACTGGATCCTTCCTGGCCTTGCCCTTCAATTTCCCGGCACCCCCTCCTCTGAAGAGCCCCTTCTTCTTGGGCGGGCCGGCGATCTTCATCTCCGCGGCACGCAATTTCTTGCGACCATCGATGAATCCGGGCTCCATCTTGAGCACGGAGATCAGTAACTTCACGGCATAGCCCAGGTTGTTCTGTCCAATGGCGGCATCCGCTTTGAGAACAAGATCACTCAGGTTCTTGGGAAGGCCTTCAATTCCGATTTCGGTGGGGCTTGATTCTTCAATGGATTCTTCGACCATGACGGTGGGATTTTGCGTGGGGCGCTAATGAAGCGGCTTCCGCCCGACATGGCAAGCGCCCGGTTGGCACGGGGAAAATAGGCCCGCTCAGTCGAACGCACCAGTGATTCTGTTCTGTTTCCTGCTAGCGGCCCTGCTTCTTGCGCATGGCACGGTGGACCGGAGAAGTCATGAGCGAACCACGGGAGGCCTTCGAGGTTTCCTGCACCGGGACAGCCTGGCCCGCCCCCGCATTCGGGTTATCAGCCTGATTGGACTGCAGGGCCCCTCGCGGGGGCAGGACTCCCTGCCCGACCGAGGCCCGGGCCCGTGGAGCAACATCACTTCCTGCATCGTAATCCTGTTGGTAACGCTTCAGCTCCGTTTGGCTATTCAGGATGGAGGGATGAATGAGAATGACCAACTCCTCCCGCTGGATGTCCTTGCTGTTGACCCCCAGGAACTTGCCAAGGAAGGGGATGGAACTCAGGAAGGGCATTCCCGAGCCGGTCCGCGTATCCGACTCGGTGATGAGCCCGCCCAGCACGATGGTCGAACGGTTGGGCACGGTCACCCGGGTCGAGATCTCGTCGGTATCGATGTCGGGCACTTCCCCGAATCCCTGGATGGCACGGTTATCCCCGATATTGTCCCTTACCAGGGAAATTTCGAGAGTGACCTCGTCTTCGGAGTTCACCAGCGGCCGCACTTCCAGTTCGAGCACGATATCGCGAAACTCCACGTTGGTGGAAAATCCTGTCTGCGTCCCCCCCTGAAAGGTGCTGGTGGGCACCGCGATCCGCGATCCGGAACTGATCCGCGCAACCCCGTTGTTGGTGGTGAAGATCGTAGGCCGCGAAATGGCCGTGAAGTTCCGGTTCGTCTCCAGCGCATTCACGAACACCCCGAAGTTGTCTCCGATCACGGCATAGGCCGAAAGGCCGCCGGCCGCAGCACCTGGCGCTCCCAGCAGTGAATTGAAGTCGAGCAGGGTGTCGGGATCGATCACGGAGGGCACGCCATTACGGTTCTGCACGGCCCCTCTGAAGTCATTGTCACCGCCAAGCAACCTGGCCAGGTCCACTCCGAAGCTCCGGTCCTTCCCGAGGTCGTAGCGGGCAAAGACCGCCGTGATGGCCACCTGTTCCGACGGTTGGTCCAGTTCATTCACGAGAGACTGCACGATCTCGATATGGTGCGGCGGGCCATTCACCACGACGCTGTTGGAAATGTTGTCACCCACCAGCAGGGTCTTGCCGATAAGGATCGACTCGGGTGCGGTCTGGATGTTCTGCTGGGCAAGCTGCGCCCGCGAACCACCGCCGGTTCCACCCGTTCCGCCCGTTCCAAAGCTGGTGCGGCCGGTTGTGCTCGAACCGGTGCGACTGCTCGTGCCGCTTGTCCGCCCGGTCACGCCCGTGGGACTGCGACGAGAGCTTCCCCCTCCCCCGCTGGCAGAAGTTTCCAGAGTACGCTCCAGCGCATCCGCCGCCACCGGGATGAACTCGGTCACCGGCAGGTAGCGCAGCTTCACGCGCAGGAAGTTCCGCTTGGAACTGGGCGCATCAAAGTCCGCGATGAGACCTTCCACGAAAATGATGTCCACGGGGCGCCCCATCAGGAAGATGCGACTCGTCCGTGGCTGCGCAATAATATTGATGGGAGTATCCTCCCCGGATGATGAGGCTCCTCCGGCGACCTTGGCGGCATTGGCGGCATTCGCGGCCGCGGGGGCGTTTGGCAGCGGGGGCGCAGCCGGATTGCCGGTGTTGGCCGGCGTCGTGCTCCGTCGCACCCCGGCCGTGGCATTAGTCTGCCGCTGGTTGTTGAAGATCTCATTGAGACGGGTGGCCAGATCCTCCACATCGGCGTAGGTCACCTCCACGAACTTGGTTCCTACCTGCGCGGAGGGAACGTCGATCCGATCCTTCAGTTCCACCAGCATGCGCACGAGGGGCAGATTACCAGAGATCACCACCGATCCGGCATTTGGAATAGCCGCTACCGTCCCGGCTGAACCAAACTGCTGCACCACCGACTGGAAAGCGCGCAACGCGTCGTCGGGTTTGAGATACTGCAGGGCCATCACGTAGGTCACGAAGCCATCGGCAGAAACCTGGTTCTCCAGATCGTCAATGTCGTCACCCACCGGAGGACCCAGGGGCTTTGGACCGCTGGTCTGGGAGTTGGCGAGGACCAGTTTCACAAAGCTCGGATCGTCATCGTCGGGAATGATCTCCAGGCCTTCCATCACAAGGCGTTTCTCAATCACCGTGGCGGCTTCGGCATAGGTCATCTGTCCCGGCACAATAAAGGAGACTTCCGCTGCGGAGGCTTCCTGGCTCACCAGGACCTTCTTGCCCGTGTAGGTGTGGTAGAGGTCCGCGATATCCTGCCCGTTAAGGTTGGCGGCATTTAACTGGGCTGGCAGATTTGGATCCGGGGCGTTGGGTCCGGCCACGAGAGCGCGCCCGGGAACAGGATCCTGCGGGTCAGGGTTGGCAGGATTATCGCCGGGCACCGGGGGAACCAGTCCAGGAGGTGCAGGCACCGGAGCCGGGGCGGGCGGACCTGCAGGGTTGGCAGGATTCTCCGGAGGCGCCGGGGGCGCAGCAGGGTTCTCCGCCGGGGCCGCAGGATTCTCCGGAGGCGCCGGAGCGGGCGCAGCAGGATTCTCCGGAGGGGCCGCAGGGTCCTCCGCGGGCGCCGGAGGGGCCGCAGGATTCTCCGCGGGCGCCGGAGGGGCCGGGGCGGGAGGTTTCCCAGGCGCGGGAGCCTGGTTGTCCTGGGCGGCCAGAGGCAGCACGAGGGTGAGCAGGAGGCAGAATGCAGTCGTTGGTCTCATTGATCTGAAGTCGTAAAAGTTGATGGAGCCTCTAGCGGCTGGGAGGATTGGGAATGCGGCGGACGCGCGGGTTGCCGGCGGAGGGCGAAGGCTTCGATGATGGGCGGGTTGGACCGCGACTGCTCGAGGGACGTTGTCCCGGCTTCGTGGTCGGTTTCTTCGTGGTCGGCTTTCTGCCTACGGGAGCCCTCGGAGTGGCCTTCTTGAGCACGATGAACTTCTTGTCATACTCCACCGTGCCGATCTTGCCACTGCGATTCTTGATCTCGACCTTGGTATCCATGAAGCCCTTGCCCCGGTCCACATTCACCACCTCGAAACCCTGGTCGTTCTCTTCTTCCGGACGCAGACGGATGCGCTTGTCGCGTTCCTTCTTGTTGATCAGGACCACGAACCAGCCTCCTTTCACCTCGCAGGTTCCGGCCAGGGTGTAGTCATCGAGGGGATTGTCCTCTTCCGCCTCCACCTCCGGCGGCGGCGGAGGCACGGTGAAGGCGGACTTGGTCCACAGTTCACTGTAGCGGGCCAGCGGCGTCTTGGTGGGAACCTCGGAGAATGCCGGGAGCACTGCAACCGCGAACAGGGAGGCGGCGCAAGGGACGGTCAGGAATTGGAGGGGTTTCATCATGGCTTAAATCTGGTTGGAGGGGGCTTCAGGTAGTGCTCTCGGCTTCATCTCTTCCCTCGGGAACGAACCACTGCTCAAGCACCACCGCGCAGTCGACCTGGGTATCATCATCCTTCTTGGGATTGATTCGCAGACTGGTGGCGGTCCGCAGTTCCGAGGGAGAATTCAGGCGGTCGATCCACTGGAAAAGAACCTGCTCCCGTCCGCTCACTTCAATTTCCAATCGAGCACGGGAAAATTCGAGCTTCTCGCCCTCGATCCCGGTCATGGGTTTGACCCGCTTCACGGTCAGACCCCGCCGCTTCGCCTCCCGGTTGGCCAACGCCTCCAGGTCTGCAAGGGCTTTCTGCGGGCTCTTTATCTGCTTCTGCTCATTGCGTTCAAGCCACTCGATCTCGGCTCGCTTGAAATCCTGGGCATCCATCGCGGCCATGGCCTCGCCTTTCATTATGACAAATTTCTCCTCATCGTTCACCGCTTCCTTTTTCCTGGGCGCGTACCACACCTGGTAGGCTCCGAGGTTCAGAACCACGAACACGAGGATTCCCACGAGGATAATCAGTTTTTTTTCTCGATCACTCATCCTTACTGTTCCTCCGGCCCCCTGAGTCTTGCTTCATACTGAAAGGACCACTTGTCTCCCTTGGCCTGGGGCGGCGGCGTGGTCCACTGGTAGTCGTTCAGTCCCCTCTCCCCCTTGAGGGCCTCGTCAAAGGCCGTGGCCTGCCCCAGTTCATCGGATTTGCCCTGGAGTCGGATGCTCCGAATAAGGGTCAACTCGCCTTCAGAGTCCACCTGGAGCTGGTTGGAAATATCAGCGCGGTCAAGGCGCACCCCTTCTTCGCCCCCCCGGGCCCTCATGCAATGATAGAGCAGTTCCACCGTGTTGTGATCCTGTTCCACCACCGGTTGGAGCTCTCTCCACTTCTGCTCATGCCGCATCCCGTCTTCGTGGACGTCTGCAAACGGGGTGTATTCCACAAGAGCCTTGTCTGCATTCTTCCTGGCCTTCGCAAGGCTGTTCCACAGGATACCTATCACCCCCAGATAGACGACTACCGCCGCGGCCGAGGCAATCACGATCTGCTGCTTCTTGCGCCTGGCCACGCGCTCGGCGCGCACATCGGCCGGCAGTAACTGGCTCGAACGGGCCGGAATGACCGGGGCCGGCTTGGTCGCCACCGTGGCTGGCCCGCCAAGGCCGGC
>DMYM01000283.1:8166-8551 GCA_003483645.1 Verrucomicrobiales bacterium | reverse complement strand
TGGTTGCCATCGTGAGAAAGGAGTAAATCTGGTTGCAAAAGGGGTTGCGCGTTGGGGGGAATCAAAGTGCCCGGCGCGAACGGGCGCGCACCTTAGCAACCGTTTGAAGGCTGTCAATCAGCCAGTTCGGCCCTGAATAATAGTGGTTCGACCCCATCAGTTTTCTCTCCCCAAGAGCCCACGTTCCACCGCAAGAAGGCTCTGCCGGACGGCGGGACAATATACAACCTCCGTCACCCGTTCTCCCCCCGGTCCTGCCCGCCACCGTCGCTTCCACCGCCGGCAGGTTAGTTCAACAGATTTAGAATTCAGCCTCTGATCTCTGGAAATTTCGCCCTTCTGTTCGGATTGCTATTGCCAAGAAACCTCACCCGACGCTATCGGT
>DMYM01000283.1:0-7802 GCA_003483645.1 Verrucomicrobiales bacterium | reverse complement strand
CATGAGCATTATTCCAACCATCAGTTCAGGCACCGCAGGTCCTCTCGGTGTGCAGCATCTCCCACGCCTCTGGCAGAAAGCTTCGCTCGACGCAGCTGGCAAACTTCATCCCGACTACCCCGCCGCCGGCGCCGGATTCGACCAGATGACCCTCGATGCACTGAGCATCGATCGTCAGGCGTTCCTCGATTACGTCGCAGCCGAGAAGCCAAACTACGTCGCTTGCGAGGCCTGGTGCCAAGCCAACGGAAACGCGGATGCCGGCGCGATTGCCGCTCACAACGCGGCGGTTGACGGTTATAACCACGACGACGACACCCGGAACGGCATTCTCAGCTCGGTCGGCCTTCCCACCGATGCTGGCATCCTCGACGCGGTAAATCTCAACAACCTTGAAGACTGGAACGACTTCCACGGCGCTGAAATCACCGGGTAGTCCAAATTCCAAGTTTAAAGACTAATGTCAAAGAGCCCCGCAATTGCGGGGCTCTTTCTCTTGGGGAACTCCCCAGACTCTGAATCTGAAGCCTTAGATTTTATAAGATCTCCGGCTCTCTCAGGATCCGTGCCGCCCCGGGAAGGTCAGTTCGGCGATCCCGGATTTGTCCAGTTCGCCAAGTCCTTCCGCGGTCATCTTGTCATACTGTGCCTTGGTCGCATCGTTGACAGGCAGACTCAAGCCTGCGTCCTGCGCCAGGGCCTGCGCGATCCCGGAGTCCTTGGCGGCGTGTTCGGCTGAGAACCAGCACTCATGATCGCGGTCGATCATGTCCTCGGAATCCGTCTCCAGCACGCGTGAGTTGGCACCGGTCTGGGAGAAGATTTCACAGATCAACCCGAGATCGAGCCCCAGGGCCGTAGCCAGGCCGAGGCCCTCCGCCAGACCAGCCGTGTTGATGTTCATCACCATGTTCACCAGCGCCTTCACCTTGGCGGCCTGTCCAGCCTCTCCGCAGTGGCGCAGGTTCAGGGAGAGGTCATCAAGAAGTGCCCGATGACTGTTGAAAACTTCCTCCTCACCCCCGATCATGAGGTAGAGGTTACCTTCCCGGGCGTGACTGATGCTTGAAGCCATGGCGCCTTCCAGCACCGCGGCCCCGAGCTCCTTGCCGGCATTGTATACTTCGCGGTGCGCGCCTGGAGAGAGGGTGGCGCAGTTGATGAAGGTCTTGCCGCCCGCATTCTGCAACAGATTGTCCCCCTCCGTGAAGTAGATCGCGCGCATGGCGTCGTCGTTCGTGATCACCGTGATGATGACGTCCGCGGCGGCGGTCACCTCGGCGAGTTTCCCGCAGTTCACGGCGCTCAGTTCTTCCGCCAGGGAGGCGGCGATCTCCTTGTTGATATCATAGACCGCGGTCACATCGTGACCGCAATCGAGTTGCAGATGGCGGGCCATGTTGGCGCCCATCCGTCCCACTCCGACAAATGCTACTTTCTGGCTCATGGTATCTTATTCTTACTTTACTTGAATTCTGGGTAGAAGGGATTGTGGGCCTTTTCCTCACCCACCGTCGTCATCGGCCCGTGTCCCGGGCAAATGATCGTGTCATCCTGCAGACTGAACAGTTCGGCCCGGTTCGTTGCCAGGGCGTCCTGGTAGGAAACCATTCCTCCTCCCATGGACTGTGCGAAGAGAGCATCCCCCACAATCGCCACAGGACGCGCCAGGCCGTTAATCACGTAGGTCGTGCCACCCGGCGAATGGCCCTTGGTGAGGCGGGTGGAAAGTCGCAACGTCCCCACCGAGAACGCATCCCCCGGTTGAAACCGGGTTGCTCCCGCCGCCGGTTCAAGGGCGCACACCAAGGTCTTCACCTCCGGATTGTGCGCCTCCACCGCAGCCCGGTCCATGATATGATCGAGATGGGTGTGGGTGAGGAAGAGTTGCGTGAGTTTCAGGTCCAGTTCGTTAACGAGCCCGATTGCCCTGCCTGCATCCGTTCCGGTATCGAAGAGTGCTGCCTCCCGGGAGGTGGGATCCCACACCAGATAGTTATTCACCGTCATGTCCTCATAGACGGTGTTGTACTGGCACAGACCCTCCAGGTCGACCGGCTCCGGCGTCCATGCTTCCTTTGCACGCTCCACCAGCGTGTCCGCATCCAGCCCGAGGGGCGAGGCGACCTTGCGCAAGGCATCCTCCTCGAATTCACCGTCTTTCAGTTTCGCGATGGTCTCCTCGGGCACGCCCGTCAGGAACTCCAGAACCCCGTCTGCGATTCCGGTGCCCCGCAGCGCTTTCCCGAGAACATCCTCGAAATTATCTTCCAGGGAGATGCTGGTCATTGCTTCGACGACTTCACTTTAAGGAGTTTGGCAATGCGGCCGAACCGGTTCCAGTCCTGCACATAGAGATTCCCTGACGGGTCGTAAGCCAATCCGTGGGGGGCAGTGAAGTGGGCGGGCTTCGCCTGGTCGGGCGCCACCCCGTTCTGCCCCCTCTGTTTCGGGTTGGGGTTTTCACCGAGAAGGGCAATCACCTTGCCGGCCTTGTCGAGGATCTTGACTCCACCCGCCAACTCGGTCACCGCCACCACCTCTCCCCGGAAGGCAAGATCAGTGGGCCGGCGCAGGCCGTCAGCAACCACTGCGATCCAGTTTCCATCCAGATCCCAGTGGGTCAGGCGACCGTTCTCGCGGTCCGCCACCATGATTCGCGGCGGATCAAAGCGGTAGTCAAGAGCCATGCCGTGCGCGACATTGCACTGGCCTTCTCCCCTGCCCCGTCCGCCGAAGGTCTTGATGAGTTTTCCCTCCGCGTCAAACTTGTGAATGAAGTTGGCGCCGTATCCAAGGGCAATGAAGATCGAGCCGTCGGGTGCAATATCGGCAGCGGTCACTCCTCCCCATCCGCCCTTGACCTCAACGGTCTTGTGGTTCGGGATCTGGAAGACTTCCTTGCCGTCCAGCGTCATCTTTACCAGGCGCTTTCCCGCTGTATGGGAGGCCCAGATGTACTCCGTTCCGCCCTCTTCCCGGATGAAGAGATCATGGACGTTGCTCGGTCCCGCTTTCCCCACCTGCTTTCCCTTTGCATCGTAGATGAGGATCCCGTTCGGCGTATCCGTGCTGAAGTAGATTCTTCCGTCCTTGTCGATGGCAACCCCGCCATTGGTACTGCCTACCCCCTTGTTTTCCGTCGTCCCCCACCAGGGAACGTTCTTATAAGTATGATCACCGGTGCCGGTGGCAACCGCAACGGTGAGAACTTCGCCCTGCAGTGCAACACCCTTGTGGGGATGCGCCGACAGGACGCCCGGTAATGTGGAAGCCGCCGCAAGCAGCAGGATGAGTTTCATGACGGGCCAGATATGGCTTCTTCCTGCGGACAGGAAAAGAACTTTTGAACCCTGCCAAACCTTCGCACCGTTTTATCGCCGGGAATCGGCACCCAACAAAAAAGGCCGCGGTCTCCCGCGGCCTTGATTAACTTAACGAAGCTGAGGAAAAGGGAGAGTGCTAGCTGGCAGCTCCATCCTTGGCCCCGGGCTTCTTCTTTTTGCCTTCGCCCCCAGGTTTGGGTTTCTTCCTGCCGCCCTTCACTTCGTCGGCGGTCAGGGCCCCGTCCCCATTCTTGTCCCGCCTCTTGAAAATCGCCTCGATTTTCTCGGCTGGAACAGGCTTGGACTTGGCCGCTCCCCAGGACTTCAATTCATCCAGGGTGATCTTGCCGTCCTTGTTCTTGTCGGCGGACATCAGTCCCCCACCCTTTGCCTTCTTGGCTGGCTTGTCCTTGGGCTTGTCACCATCCTTCTCGTCGGCAACGACCAGTCCCACCCCGGCGATCGTGATCGCCGCTATCAGTTTCAATGTATTCTTCATCAGTAGTTTGTGTGCGTGGAAGCACGCTTGTTGCTTCCCTCACTAAACTGTCGCACGCCCCGATTCCTATCGCCCAAAGTGCAAAAAAACGCGTGCCACCCCTTCGGCACCCCCAGTTCACTCTCCCACCAGCAGGAAATCCACCAACTGGCGTTCCATATTGACCCTCGCCACCCGTACCACCACGACCTGGCCCAGAGTCAACTCGGCGCCCTGCATCGTGGCATACCGCATCCGGTGGGACTCCAGACGCCAGTCTCCGGCAGGGAACTCATCCCGTTTGACGAGACCACGTTGCAGAATTTCAAGAGCCTCAACCATGAGGCCGATCCTGCGCACATCCGTGATAACCGCCTCGAAGACGGGAGGGTTGGCGTCATGCGCGCTGAGGTGCAACCACTCGAGCATCTTGAGGCGATGCGATTCCGTTTCCGCACTCGCACTCGTTCGCTCGGTGGTGGAGATGTGATTTGAGATCTCCGCACATTGCACCTGGGCCGGCGCCCGCGAGGGGTGGGTGGGCGGGCTCTCCAGGAGGGGCTCCAGCGCCCGGTGCATGATGAGGTCGGCATAGCGGCGGATGGGACTGGTGAAATGGCAATAGTCTGTCTTGGAGAGACCGTAGTGGCCCAGAGGCTCCTCGCGATAACTCGCCCGCTTCAGACTCTTGAGCAGGCCCACCTTGATGGCGTGCTCTTCCGGTTGTCCCCGGCATTCCCGCAAAAGACTCTGAATGTGCTTCTTGTTGACGAGATCCCCCGGCTCATAACCGTGAGCACGCGCAAGTTCCGCGAATTCGAAGAGCTTGTCGTGATCCGGTTCCTCGTGCATGCGATAAATCCCGGGACGCCCGGCATTCTTCACCGCACGCGCCACCGCCTCATTGGCTGCCAGCATGAACTCCTCGATCAGCTGGTGACTTTCATTGTAGTCCTCGCGCCGGTAACCGGCTGGGCGACCGGACTCATCGAGCTCCACGCGAATCTCCGGAAACTCCAGATCCAGTGCTCCCTGAACAAACCGGCGCTGGCGCAGGAGCTTGGCCAGCTTCCAGCACTCCCTGAGAGTGCCCGCGATTCCGCGGCGCGACGGATCATCCACATCCCTTTTACCCTCGAGCATGTTCTGCGCTTCCTCGTAGGTGAGCCGGAACTTGGAACGGATGACCGCCTTTTCGAAACGCACCTGCGTCATTTTCCCCTTACCGTCGAAGCGCATCACCACGCAACAGGTAAGGCGGTCCTCCCCCGGCACCAGGGAGCAGATGCCGTTGCTCAACGCTTCAGGCAACATCGGGAGAACCCGGTCCACCAGGTAGGTCGAGTTGCCTCGCTCCCGTGCTTCCCGGTCCAGGGCGGTGCCCGGCTTCACATAGTGTGCGACATCCGCGATGTGCACCGCCAGCTCCCATCCCTGCTCGTGCTCCCGTAGCCAGATCGCATCATCGAAATCACGCGCATCCGCTGGATCGATTGTGATGACCAATTCCTCCCGCCAGTCCGCCCGTCCCTCCAACCCCTCCGGGAGGACGGAAGAAGGAATTTCCCCGGCCTCTTCCTCCACCTCCCCGGGAAACTCCTCATGCAACCCATGGCGCAGGATGATTCCACGGATATCCACTCCCGGTTCATCCGGCCAGCCCAGCACCTCGGCAATCTCTCCGCGCGGCGTCACCTGCCGGCTGTCCCACTCCAGCAGACGCACCGCCACCATCTGCCCCGACTTCCCCCCCTCGGCGTTCTCTAACTCGATTGTTGGAGGCAGGCTCTCGTCGGCGGGCTGCACGTAGACAAATCCCTTGCGCTCCATCAGGGTGCCCACCACCACCCCGCTGCGGCGCTGCAGGATGCGTTCCACGCGACCACTGGCCTGGTCCTCCGCACCCGGGAGCTCCAGAGACGCACGCTTGTGCTTGGCATGCTTCCACCAGACCGGCGGACCGAGTCGCTCGATGCGAAGTGCCACCTGGTCACCGTCGAGCGCTACCGAAGTCTTTCGCGCCCCGACGTAAATGCGGCTGAAGCGCTCAAGATCAATTCCGCTCGCCAAGTTGGCAGGGTCACGGGGATCGGGATAAAACCAGGCGGCACCCTTCGACTGAAAGCGGAGAATCCCGGAGAGCAGGTTCCCCTCCTGTTCGCGAAGCCGGTAGCGGGACTTTTTCCCGCGCACAATCACCCCCTCCCTCTCA
This sequence comes from Verrucomicrobiales bacterium, assembly GCA_003483645.1. Classification (GTDB taxonomy): domain Bacteria; phylum Verrucomicrobiota; class Verrucomicrobiia; order Verrucomicrobiales; family Akkermansiaceae; genus Roseibacillus_B. Next base: position 1,786 of record DMYM01000283.1, on the reverse strand, counting down.
AGGACCGCCAACTCGGTTCGCAAATCAACCCGCAGGTCGGAGTGGAGCTCCAGATCACGGGCCAATTCCCCCTTGTTCCGCGGACGATATCCGGGTCGGCGCATGAGCTCCAAAACCTTCTCCCGCAAGCCCCCGCCCTCTCCCATGACCAGACTCTGGATAGTTGATGCCCGGGCAGCAATGCGGAAGGCCCACAAAAATTGAGTTGCATCCGACCCGGGACGAGCCCAGCTTGGTATTGACATTGTAATTCCAGAAACCGTGAGATTGCCAAATCCCGGCCATCCCGCCACCTTTCCAGCAGAAAACTCCCCAATTCCAGATCAGCTATGAAGATAACTTCCCCTCCTTCCAGGAACCGCGGCTTTACCCTCATCGAACTACTCGTCGTAATCGCCATCATCGCGATCCTCGCTGCGATGGGCTTCAGCGGCGGTGCCGCCGTGATGAACACTGCCAAGAAAACCGTCGCCAAGAACGACTGCACCAACCTCGTCCAAGCCATCCAAGCCTACTACGACGACTACAACTACCTGCCCGAGGCCCCGGAAGCCGGCATAGCTCCAGGCGCACCTACCACCAACGAACTGATGGACCAGCTGGTGGGCTTTGACAAGGAAAGCAACCCCAAGGAAGAGCGCTACTTCCAGGGCAAGGACGCCAAGGGCAAGACCCAGAATGGCGCCTACGGAGGACTCTTCTACACCAATCGCTCAGTGGAGCTTTTTGACGCCTGGAAGAAGAGCGGCACTGCTGCTACCAACCGCCACTATTTCGTCCTCATGGATATTGACCTGGACGATGAGCTCGCCGATCCCTTTGACGCCGCGAAACCCCTCTTCGGACGCAGGGCCATCGCGTGGACCACCGGTCGTGATGGACAGTTCACCACCGGTCAGGCCACTGCGACGAAGAACCGCGACAACGTTTACTCCTGGAGAGGCAAGCAATGAGTCCGGCATCATAACCTGACCTGCATGGTAAAAGCTGGCTTCGGCCAGCTTTTTTGTTGTCACCCCCACATCCTTGATTCCTGTGATGCTCTTGGCTTCACCGTGAACAGCCTGCCATCGGCAACGGCAATAACAGGGATGATCATGCGGCCTCCTGCTTCTGAGGGCCGATCCCTGACCCGTGGAGGCGGTCCGGAAATCGACGGGAGCGTTTCGCTTGCAACAAAAAGCCGGGCGGTTCCCCGCCCGGCTTTGTTCGTTTTTCGATCTGGAAACCTGGATTTTCTCGTCTTCTCCTAGAATCCCATGCCGCCGCCACCATGATCGTGTCCGTGCGGCTCCGGGGCTTCCTCCTCGGGAAGATCGGTGATTACACACTCGGTGGTGAGAAGCAGTCCCGCGATGGAAGCTGCATTCTGCAGCGCACTCCGGGCCACCTTGGTGGGATCCACCACCCCCTGGGCGATGAGGTCAACGTAGTCGTCCTTGGCCACATCGTAACCAGTGCTGCCATCCGTGTTCTTGACGTGCTCGACGATGAGCGCTCCTTCCCGGCCTGCGTTGGCGGCCAGCTGACGGAGGGGAGCCTCCACCGCGCTGCGCACCAGCTCCACGCCAGTAGCTTCGTCACCCTCCAGCTCCACGCTATCGAGGGCGGACTGACACCGGATGAAGGCCGTGCCACCTCCAGGAACGATCCCTTCCTCCACCGCTGCGCGGGTGGCGTGCAGGGCGTCTTCCACGCGGGCCTTCTTCTCCTTCATCTCGGTCTCGGTGGCCGCACCGACGTTGATGACGGCCACACCGCCGGCCAGCTTGGCCAGGCGCTCCTG
>DMYM01000198.1:2203-5497 GCA_003483645.1 Verrucomicrobiales bacterium | reverse complement strand
GTGGTGGAAGTGCAACTGCACGATCACGGGTGCGTCTCGGTGGAGAACGTGGCAAGTTACCGCCACGCCAGAGAGGTGTCCGTGGAGGTGCCGGAGTGGGGCATGGTGACCGGCGAGGTGGCATGGGGAGGGAATTGGTTTTTCCTGATCAAGGGCCAGGGGCCGAAGGTGTCACCTGAGAATATCGAGGCGCTCACCGATTTCACCTGGGCAGTACGGCAGGTCCTGGCGAAGAACGGAATCACCGGCAGGGAGGGCGGTGAAATAGACCACATTGAAGTATTCGGTCCCCCGGATGATCCCGGGGTGGCAGACAGCAAGAACTTCGTTCTGTGCCCCGGCAAGGAGTACGACCGTTCGCCGTGCGGAACGGGCACGAGTGCGAAGCTGGCCTGCCTGTATGCTGACGGGGACCTGGCGGTGGACCGGATCTGGCGGCAAGCCAGCATCCTTGGTACCGTGTTCGAAGGATCAGTGAGACCGCTGGATAATGGCATGGTGATCCCGAGGATCAGCGGATCGGCCTGGGTCAACGCGGAGGCTACCCTGGTCGTTGACCCCCTGGATCCGTTCCGTTTCGGAGTGGGCGGGGGGTAAGCCAATGTGCTCTTTGTGAGCGCGAACTTGACGAACACCGGGGGGACCGGTTCTATCCCCGACCATGCCGCTGCAAGTAGACTGGACCGGGGTTTTCCCTGCCGTGCCCACGCAGTTCCACGGGGATTTCTCCCTGAACATCCCGACTACGCAAGAGCACATTGAGGCCCTGATCGGGGAAGGGGTTCACGGATTGATCATGCTGGGAACGATCGGAGAGAACTGTTCCCTGTCGCTTGATGAGAAGGTCAGGGTCCTGGAAGCGGCGGTCGAGGTGACTGACGGCCGGGTTCCGGTGCTCAACGGAGTGGCGGAGTTCACCACCCAGAATGCCTGCGACACCGCCCAGGCGGCCGAGGCAGCGGGAGTGAACGGGCTCATGGTGATGCCCGGGATGGTCTACAATTCGGACGGGCGGGAGACGGTGCATCATTTTCGATCCGTGGCCGCATCCACCGGTTTGCCGATCATGTGCTACAACAACCCGCCGGTCTACCGGGTCGACATCACCCCGGAGATGTTCAAGGAGATGGAGGATGTGGAGAACATCGTCTGCATCAAGGAGGCCTCGGGCGATGTGCGGCGGGTCACCGACCTCTTCAATGCGCTGGGCGATCGCTACCTGGTTTTCGCCGGGCTCGACGATGTGGCCCTGGAAAGTTTCGTGCTCGGGTGTAGCGGATGGATTTCCGGCCTGGTTGACGCCTTTCCCCGCGAGAACCGCCTGCTCTGGGATGCCTTCATGGCCGGGGACCATGCCCGGGCCCTGGAGATCTACCGGTGGTACATGCCCATGCTGCATTTCGACAGTCACCCCAAGCTGGTACAGTATATCAAGCTGACCTGTGCCACCCTGGGCTATGGAACGGAGACGGTGCGGGCGCCCCGCCTTCCGCTGGTGGGCGAGGAGCGGGAGCGGGTTCTCTCCATCGTGCACCGGTGTGTTGAGACGCGGCCGCAATGAGCATGGAGGCGGGCACCCCGGTCGTGCTCGTGATGCGTTTCCCCCGTGCGGAGCGGGTGCAGGGTGTTGGCCAACGCTCGAGTGGGACGAACGGGGACACCCCTAGCTTTCGCTGGCGACTTGATAGGCCAGGCCAGCGCCGACGAGGTCACTGATGCCCATGCCGATGGACTTGAAGAGGGTGATCTCGGTATCGCTCTGGCGAAGGGGAGCTGATCCAGCGCACATTTCGGAGAGATCCGCGACAACGTCCTCCTTGTTGAACACGCCCTCGGAGATGGGAACGAGGACCTCACCGGCCTCCTTGAAGCAGTTTGCGTAGCTGTCGGCGTAGACTCTGGACTTGAGGATCAGGGCGGTGTCGCACTCGCGCTTGTCGGCATGGTGATTGCCGATGAAGTCGGTGTGAGTTCCCTCCTTCACCCAGTCGCCCTGCACGAGGGGTTGGTGGGAACCGGTTGCGCTCACGATGATGTCGGCCTGTCCGCAGGCGTCCTGGAGATCGTCTGCGACCGAGATCTCGATACCGTCGAGTTCGGCGTCCATCCGGTCCACGATCTTCCGGGCATTGGAGGGCGTGCGGCCCCAGACGAGGACACGCTTCAGCGGGCGCACGCTGGCATTGGCGCGGATGATGTAGGTTGCCAGATTGCCGGTGCCCAGAAGGAGGAGAGTCTCCGCGTCCTCTCGGGCGAGGAGGCGGGTGGCCAGGCCGGAAATGCCGGCTGTGCGCCAGAAGGTGACCGAGGTGCCGTCAACGAGGGCAAGGGGTTCGCCATGGGCGCGGTCGAAGAGAAGAATCTTCGAGTAGAGCGACTTGTAGGCTTCCGGGTTGCTGGGGAAGTAGGTGAAGGCCTTGACCCCGATAAGCGAGGTGTTCCAGGAGGGCAGCACGGCAAAGGCATCGTGGTTGTCGGAATTCTCATCCAGCAGGAAGACGTTGCGCGGGGGCATGGTGAACTCACCGGAGAAGGTCTCCTGCAGGGCATCGATGAGGGCAGGATAGCTGAGGGCGGCATGGACTTCGTCGGGACCAATGATCTTCATGGAAAACTGCCACGGGTTCTTGGCGCGGCGCTGCTCTGCTATAGGGGATGCCGTCAGGCTGGTCAATCCACCCGCTGTTTCACTTCAATTTGCTTTTGCGGACCGCCCCAAGCGCGGATAGAACATCTCCGCCATGGATCTACAGGGAACATCATTCATCGGAGCGGGCCGGGGAACCGGAGGAGCGGGGGAGGCCCGGGCGGCCAACCCCGTTTCGGGAGAGAAACTGGATCCCGTCTACCACTCGGAGGGAGAGGAGACGGTGGAGGCGGTTTGCCGTTTGGCGGCGGAGGCCTTTGAGAACTACCGTGGGAGGAGCGGACGGGAGAAGGCCACGTTCCTTCGGACCATCGCCGATGAGATCGATGCAGTAGAGGAAGAGATTGTGACCCGCATGACGGTGGAGACTGCCCTGCCGGAGGGACGCTGCCGCATGGAGAAGGGCCGGACTTGTTTTCAGTTGAGGCTCTTTGCCGATCTCCTTGAGGAGGGATCGTGGGTGGACGTCCGCATTGACCATGCCGATCCCGGGCGGGTGCCGGTGCCCAAACCCGACTGCCGCTCGATGTGGCGCCCGGTCGGACCGGTAGTGGTGTTCTGCGCCAGCAATTTTCCCCTCGCCTACTCTGTGGCAGGGGGCGACACCGCCAGTGCCTTGGCGGCGGGTTGCCCGGTGATCGTGAAGG
>DMYM01000198.1:0-2083 GCA_003483645.1 Verrucomicrobiales bacterium | reverse complement strand
GCTTGTTCGCAGAACTCCTGGAGGAAGGATCCTGGGTGGACGCGCGGATCGATCACGCCGAGCCCGATCGGCAACCGGTGCCGAAGCCGGATGCCCGTTCCATGTGGCGACCGATGGGACCGGTGGTGGTCTTTTGCGCAAGCAACTTTCCCCTGGCCTACTCGGTGGCGGGCGGCGATACCGCCAGTGCCCTCGCGTCCGGTTGTCCTGTCATCGTGAAGGCGCACGGATCGCATCCCGGCACGGCGGAGATCGTGGGTGCTGCGGTGCGTGCTGCCGTGATCAAGTGTGGAGTGCCGGACGGGGTCTTTACCCTGCTCTACGGGAGCGGGCGGACCATTGGCCAGGCCCTGGTGAGACATCCGGCGGTCAAGGCGGTGGGCTTCACCGGATCCCGGGCGGGAGGACGTGCCTTGATGGACACCGCGGCGGCGCGACCGGAACCGATCCCGGTCTGGGCCGAGATGAGTGCGGTGAACCCGGTCTTCGTCCTGCCGGGGGCATTGCAGGAGCGGAGCGAGGCGATTGCGGAAGGATTCGTGGGATCGCTCACTCTGGGAGTCGGGCAGTTCTGCACCAATCCGGGATTGTTGATCTCCGGCAGTGAAGGGCGCAGCGCCTTCGCAGGGCGGGTGGCCTCCCTGGCTGCCGAGACCGCACCAGCCACCATGTTGCACGAGGGTATTGCTTCAGCTTATCACGATGCGGTGGATACGATGATCTCCAAGGAAGGGGTGGAGTCGCTGGCCCAGGTGGAAGCCGATGCCGGAAACAGCGCGGCCGGGGCGGTCGTGCTGGGAACAAGTGCGGATGCGTTCCTGGCCGATCACTCCATGGCGGATGAGATGTTCGGCCCAGCCACCCTGATGATAGAAGCAGGGAATGAAGAAGCGATGCTGGGTGTTGCGGAGAGCCTGGAAGGGCAGCTTACCGCCACCGTGCATGCCACCGGGGAGGATCGCGAAGTGTTCGCAAAGCTCATCGACGTGCTCGAGCGCAAGGCGGGCCGCCTGATCTACAACGGCTATCCCACCGGCGTGGAAGTGTGCCACGGGATGGTGCACGGAGGACCGGTGCCCGCGACTTCCGATGGGCGCTCGACCTCGGTGGGTCCGCGGGCGATCACGCGTTTTACCAGGCTCGTGTGCTGGCAGGACTTTCCCGATAATCTCCTGCCGGTGGAACTGCAGGAGGGTAACCCGCTGGGGATTTCGCGTATTGTGGACGGGGCGCGGAGTTGATCGTGGCAGCGCGGTTGGGTGCCGTCATTCCTGCTGCGGCGTGGCTTCGAGATTGAAATCAAGGATGACCTCCTCATTGAGGAGGTTTTCTCCAACGCCCTTGAAGTTGATATCCCACTGGTAGCGTTTGAGGTCGAACCTGGCAGTGATCGTGGCAGTGTCGCCGGACTGCGTTACGCGGGCGGGAAAGGTGACACTGTTCGATTTGCCCCTCATGGTGAGGTTCCCGGTGCTGCTGTATTCATGCTCACCTGTTTTCTCGATGCTGGTGACATCGTAGGAGGAGACCGGATGATTGGGGACATCGAAGAAATCCTCATTCTTGAGGTGTGCAGTGAGCTTGTCCTGCTTGGTGGTGATCACGTCCATGTCGATTTCGACCTTGTGATCGTTTCCAACCGGCTCTCCATCCTTGATCGTAAAATGTCCCGTGAGCTTCGTGAAGCGACCCACCTGCGTTGAGCCATTGACCTTGGATCCTGTAAACTCAATGTAGGATTTTTCGGTAAAAGTCCACCTGTCCGCTCCCTCCGGGCCGGAATCAAGGCTCTTCTCCCGGGCTTCGCCCACCGTAGCATCGGCAGTTCTGTCGGCGGGGTTATCGCAGGAAACAAGGAGAGCAGAGAGGAGGCAGAATGTAGACGGAGCGAGGTACTGTTTCATGGCGACGGGTAGTATCGGCACGACTGTAGGGGGAGGAAAGGGGATGGCGAGGGTGAGGTGGATATTTATTGGGGAGGCAGGCATGTCCCGGAGACTGCGGGTTGGGGTATGAGCAGTTGACGAGAGCGCGAGTGGATTGGATTCTGTCCCGGAGATGGGGACGCAAATCCGACATCATG
>DMYM01000029.1 GCA_003483645.1 Verrucomicrobiales bacterium | reverse complement strand
CCGCCCTTGATTCCTCCGCCGGCCAGCCACATCGAGAAGCCCTTGATGTGGTGATCGCGGCCTGCACCACCCTTGCCCTGGAACATGGGCGTGCGGCCGAACTCACCTCCCCATACGATGAGGGTGTCCTCGAGCATTCCACGCTGCTTGAGGTCGGTGAGTAGCGCCCAGGTGGGTTTGTCGGTGAGCCCGCAGCAGGTGTTCATGTACTTCACCAGTCCGCCGTGGTGATCCCAGCCCCGGTGGTAGAGCTGGATGAAGCGTACGCCCTTTTCAGCCAGACGGCGAGCCAGGAGACAGTTGGACGCGAAGGAGCCGTCGCCCGGCCTGGCCCCGTACATATCCAGGATACGCTGCGGCTCCTTTGAAACGTCGGTGAGCTCGGGCACACTGGACTGCATGCGAAAGGCCATCTCGTAGGCGGAGATACGAGCTTTGATTTCCGGGTTATCGACGAGTTCGTTACGTCGGCTGTCGAGCTGCTGGATCGATTGTACCAGGGCATTCTGATTCATCTTCGATACTCCCCGTGGACTGGTCACGTAGTGAACCGGATCGCCGGTGGAATTGAATTCGACACCCTGGTGGAGGCTGGGGAGGAAGCCCGTGCCCCACTGACGCGCTGCAATCGGCTGCGGATTGCGCCCCCCCACGCTCGTCATGACCACGAAGCCCGGAAGGTCTTCACTGGCGCTGCCCAGACCATAGTTGATCCAGGCTCCCATGGACGGGCGACCGCTGATGGCGGTGCCAGTGTTCATGAAGGTGTGGGCCGGGTCGTGATTGATCTGCTCAGTGAGCATGGATTTGATCACGCAGATCTGGTCCGCCATCTTGCGATGGTAGGGGAGGAATTCGGAGATGAACTGGCCCTTGCCGAATTCCTGGAACTTGGTGAGGTGTCCCTGGACCTTGAGCTTCTGTCCCTGGAGCTGGGCGATCGGTTGTCCCCTGGTGAAGGACTCCGGCATGGGCTGGCCGTTGAGCTCATCCAGCTTTGGCTTGTAGTCGAAGGTTTCCAGGTGGGAAGGCCCCCCCGCCATGGTGAGGAAAATGACCCGCTTGATCCTGGCATCATGGTGGGGGAAGCCGGACAGGCCGTGGTAGGAGGTATCGATCGTGCGTCCGAAGGCATCGCGACCAAGCAGGGAAAGAAGTGCGGCGGAGCCGAAGCCGACGCCGGCCGAGCCGAGGAAGGAACGGCGGTTGAGGTAGTTTCCCAGTTGTTTGTCGGGCGTCATCGATTTCGTGGCAGATCGGAAAGGGGTTCCCATACCCGTAGTTTAGTTCCTGGTATAGGTTTCGGAGAGATTCAGGATGGCGCGTGCGACCGTGGTCCAGGTGGCGTGTTCAATGGCATCGAGATTCTTGGGCGCGGGAGCCTGTCCGGTGGAAATCAATTCCCGGGCGGCGGCCGGGTCGGTCTTGAATTCCTTTTCGGCCACCTTGAAGAGTCGGCCCATCACATCCTTCTCCTTACTGTCCGGGAGGCGGGAGAGGGCCTCGCGGTAGGCGAACTCAAGGCGGGCCTTGTCGTCCTTTCCGCCCTCCTTGAGGATGCGCTGGGAAAAGACGCGGGCCGCTTCCACGAAGGAGGGATCGTTGAGCAGGGTCATGGCCGCGATGGGGGTGTTGGAGCGTGGGCGCTCGGCGGTACATTCCTCGCGGGTGGGTGCGTCAAAAGCACGCAGCATGGGATGGAGGAACTGCCGCTGCCAGTGGACATAGATGCCGCGGCGCCACTGGCGGTCGTCGGCGTGATGCGCGTACTTGCGGACGGGGAAGTTGAGGTGGCGGTAATAGCCGGCCGGTTGGTAGGGCTTGGCGCTTGCTCCCCCGTGGTCGGTGCGCAGGAGGCCTGAAATGGCGAGGGCGTTGTCACGGATGGTTTCGGCGGGCAGGCGGTAGCGCGACTGACGGGCGAGAAGCCGGTTGTAGGGATCGCGTTCGCGCAGGGCAATCGGCTCCAGCGAACTCTGCCGGTAGGTTCGGCTGGTCACCAGGAGCTTCATCATATGCTTCACGCTCCATCCCGATTCGTAGAACTCGACTGCGAGGTTGTCCAGCAGTTCAGGATGCACCGGGGCTTCACCCTGTCCCCCGAAGTCTTCGAGGCGCTTTGAGATTCCGGAACCAAAGATCAGATACCAGAAGCGGTTGACCATGACGCGTGCGGTCAGTCCGCCCGTTCCGGCGTCGGGATCGGTGAGCCAGTTGGCGAGATCGAGCCGGGTGAGGCGTGCGCTGGCGGGGGATGGATTGTTCCTGGTGAGGAAGGCGGGGAAGGACGGTTCCACCACCGGGCCGTTGTCATCAAGCCAGTTGCCACGGGGCAGGATGCGGATGGTGCGGGGTTTGGTGGTCACCGTGATCATGGTCTTGCGCTTGGCTTTCTCAAGGGCGGCCAGTTCGGATTCCACCTGCTTGCGGGCGGCTTCATTGGCGAATCTTGCGGTCTCCAGCGATTTTCTCAGCTCGGCGATGCGCTGCCGCTCGCGCTTGGTGTGGACGTCGATCTCGGGCGGGCGTCTCGTGGGCAGGCTGTTGGAACCAACCTTGAAGTGCTGCGATTCGTCCACATCGGCGAAAAAGGCTCCAAGGGAGTAGAAGTCCCGCGAGGTGTAGGGATCGTACTTGTGGTCGTGGCACTGCCCACAGCCTACGGTGGCCCCCATCCAGACATTGGAGAGGTTACGGACGCGGTCCGCGAAGTAGATGGCGAGGTACTCCTTGGCCTGAACCCCTCCCTCATGCGAAGTCTGCAGGAGGCGGTTGTAGCCGGTCGCAATTTTCTGGTCGATCGTGGGATTGGGCAGCAGGTCGCCGGCGAGCTGCTCACGGGTGAACTGGTCAAAGGGCAGGTTGTCATTGAAGGCGTCAATCACATAGTCGCGATAAGGAGAGATGCTGTGGTCCTGGTCGCCGTGATAGCCGCAGGTATCGGCGTAGCGCACGAGGTCAAGCCAGTACATCGCCATACGCTCGCCGAAGTGGGGTGAAGCCAGGAGCGCGTCCGTGGTTGCCTCAAGGCTGGCGGCGGGATCCTCCTTCCAGCGCTTCACGAATTGGTTCACCTCCCTGGGCGTTGGTGGAAGGCCGATGAGATCGAAGTGGAGCCGCCGCACCAGGGTGACCGGATCGGTGTCCGGGGAAGGGCTGAGGTTCTCCCGTTGGAGCCGGGTCAGGATAAAGTTATCGATCCAGTTTTCGCTCCAGTCACTGGCTTTGACCGGAGGGACGGGATGCCTCCGGGGTGGAAGGTATGTCCAGGGTTCCGCGTACTTGGCTCCCTCCGCGATCCACTGCCTGATGAGCCCCTTCTCTCCCTTGCTCAGTTCCTTGTGAGCCTTGGGTGGGGGCATGATCTCGTCCGGATCGGTGCTGAAGATGTGGTAGATGAGTTCGCTGTCGTCGGGTTTGCCGGCTACGATGGTGTCCCCGGTTTCGCCACCCTTGAGCGCTCCCGCCGCGGTATCGAGGCGCAGCTTGCCCTTGCGCTCGTGTTCGTCAGGCCCGTGACAGGCAAAGCAATGGTTCGAAAGGATGGGACGGATGTCCCGGTTGAAGTCGACACTGGCAGAGAGCCCGCTGGCCCAGAGGGCAGCGATGAGCATCTGGAGGGCCAGGAAGCTGCGGGACATCCGGAAGAGGCTAGTTTCCTGCCCTGCAGATGCAATGCGGATTGCCGAGGTAAATTACGAGATCTCTACCTCAAGCACCTTGACACGTCCCCACTCGGGTTTCTCGAGGTCCTTGCGGCCCTGTCAGGGGGATGTCGTGCGGACCGCGAAGAATCCCTCCGGGCCGGTGATGGCAAAGTCCCTGGTGATTACTCCCATTGTGCCCGCGATGGTAGCCCGTTCCTGCCACTGATCGTGTGATAGTGCCGGGTCGGGAGTAAAGAGGACGGTGTAGGTCTGGGTGTCGAGTGCGTCCCAGGTCAGGCGAACCTGACCGTCCGGAAGGCGGTCGATATCAAGGATCGGCACGACCAACTGTGATGTGCTCCCGGGCTTGAGATCGAAGGTCACGCCGGGATTCTGGCTCTGGACAGTGAAGGTGAAGGTGTTTCCGCTGTCGGAGATCCAGGCGGCGGCATCACCTGAGTCGAATCCGTCGGTGAAGATCGATTCGCTCACCAGGGTTTCCAGCCTGATGTCGAGGTCCTCCTCGATCGTGATCGCTAGAGTCCGCTCGAATTCGACCTTGATCCGGCCCGGGTCAACGGAAGTGGTGTTCGTGAACCCATCGTAGCCGGGTGCGAATTCATCGTCGAAATCAGGTTCGGGGCCGGACTTGGAGTCGAATTTTGCACTCCCGAGCAGTTCGGTGATCATTTCGCCGGTCTCGAGTTCCGCCACATCGACACGGAAGGAGGCCCCCACATCGCCGTCGATGCCGCTGCTCACGGGGTCGATCAATTCGAGGTTCTGCTCCAGTCTGATGTCGATGGTGATGTTCTGAATGCCCGGTTCAGGATCATGGGCCCTGAAAATGGTCCTGTTCTGACTGCTGGTCGCGATGAAGCGGGCGGTGGTGGATTCGGGTGGGGGTTCGCTCGAAAGGGGGAACATGCTTACCCGGCCCTGGTGTTCGATGCCGAATCCGGGGATTCCGGTGGCCCCGGCAGAGTTCACCTCCACCGAGGCAAAGACAGGTTCGAGGGGGTCGAAGAAATCCGGCAGGATCGTGATTTCCTCGAAGAGATTGATTCCCGCCATGGAGGGGCCGCTTTTTGCGCGGTTGAATCCTCCCACCTCGACTCCATTGAATCCGAAGAACGAGAAATCGGCGCAGGAACCGGGAGTCCCGGGCGCGAGATTTGCGAAGAACTCCGGGCAGGAGCCTTCGGCCCAGGCATTGACCGGTAGTCCCAGCGAACATGCGGTGCTGGCCAGAAGGAGTGGGATCCGGAGGTTCATGTCGCGGGTCGCTCCTCTGCGTTCGGGGGGTGGTGCGTGATGTTCATGCTGCTTCGTCTATCGGCTTTCCGGTCGGGGGCAGGTCCGCTGGAGCAATGATCCGGACTACAAGAGGATATCCTCGATGGGATAAGCATCCTCCACTCCGGTAAGGCGTTGCTGCAACCCCTGAAAGGGAAAGCGGAAGCGGTGGTTGTCGATGCCCATGCAGTGGAGAATGGTGGCGTTCAACTCGTTGAGGTGAACGGGTTTTTCGGTGACATTGTAGCTGAAGTCATCAGTTGCCCCGTGGGACATGCCAGCCCTTATGCCGCCGCCGGCCATCCACATGCAGAAATTGCGGGGGTGGTGGTCGCGACCGTAGTTCTCCTTTGTCAGCTTGCCCTGGCAGTAGGCGGTG